>NZ_CAUVXL010000193.1:0-5429 GCF_963555915.1 Protofrankia sp. Cas4 | reverse complement strand
GCTCGCGGCGGTTCCCGTGGCGGACCAGCATGTCCGCGTCCACGAGGAGGCGGACATGCAGATCGCGCGGGTGGATCTCGACAGTGCCGTCGGCCGGGTCATGGACGGCTCGATCACCAACGCCATGGCCGTTGTCGGTCTGTTGGCGGTGGCGACCGCCCGCCTGGACGGGTTCACCCGGCTACGCCCGGTGGATGCGCCGTGGGAGGACCGTCCCCGTCCCGTCGGTTGACCGTCGGGTCAGCGGTTGCCGGTGAGGACGCCGCTGGCCTCGTCCACGACGACGGCTGCGTTCGCCGTCAGCGTCACCGGGGCGAGGGGGAACGCCTGGCCGACACCGGGTACAGCGAACGTCCCCTGCCAGGTGACCGTGAGCGTGACGGTGTAGGTCCCGGGTTTGGCGTAGGCGTGCGCGACATAGGCGTCCGGGTGGTCCTTGGGCGAGATCGCCGGGTCGAACGGGCGGCCGGGTGCATCGGGGCCGACGGTGCTGTCGCCGAAGTCCCACCGGTAGTGCGGCACCGCCCTGATGGTGGCCAACACCGGTTGGTCGACGTTGAACGTGAAGCTCGGCGGGACCGGCGTATAGAGCACGGTGGGCAGGTTGGCGAAACTTCGCCCGTTGGGCTGGACGACCAGCGTGGGTCTGGGCAGGGCCTGTTCTCGCAGGTAGTTGACAAGGGACGCCTGTACCTGCGCGAGCGTGGGAGCGGCGGCAATGGCCTTCGGGTCGCACAGCGCGTTGGTGTCCGCGGCGGCCTCCGGAAAGGCGGCCCAGAGCAGTTGCTCGAAGCCGGTCGTCTCCGGGCCGACATTGCAGAAGTCGAGGCGGCCAGGGCAGTCCGCGCAGGCGTCCGCTGTTCTGGCGGTTTCGGTGGTCGCGGGTACCTTGTGCAGCCGTCCACCACTGAAGGTGTAGGCATAGCCGTTGTCGGTGGCGCGGGTATCGCAGTAGCCCCACACGGCCGCGCACAGGGAGCCCGGTTGTGAGCCTGGTTCCGCATGGGCCGCGGATGCCGTCGGCAGCACGATGGCGGCGACCAGCCAGACGACCGCCATCAGTCGCCTTACAGTGCCGCCACCGCCGGCCGGTCCGCCGCGCCTGCGGCCGCCTGGAACGTGGTGGCCTGGATTGGGGTGGCCTGGATTGGGGTGACACCGTGTGTGGTGATCCGGATGTGCCGTCATGACGGTCCCCTGGAGTACAGGACGTTCTCGATGCGCCAGCCCGCGGCGGTCAGCCAGAGCATGGCCGTCGCGGCGCGCGGTGGTTGCGCTGGATAGGTCTTGATCACATTACCGGTCGTGTCCAGCAGCCGAACCGCTCTGATGGCCACGGTCATCTGCGCGGTGATCGCCTTCTCGCCACTCGGGCCCAAGGTCAGCGGGCTGACGGCGAGCGGACCGACGTCGGTGTGTCCGCCCTGACTGTGGAAGTTCTGGGTGACTCCGATGTCGAGCGCACAGGTCTGACATCCGGGCATCGCCGTCGCGCTCACGTCTGCCACGCGTCCCTCCAGACTGGCCTTGTTGATCTCCTCGAAGTATGCGTTGACCGTGGTCAGCGCCATGTGCAAGAGGTCAGGGCTGCCCGATGCGGACGGCGTCGCGGCGGGCGTCGCGGCGAGCGTCGCGAGGTCGGTCCGGTCGCCCGATGGTGATGCGCTGCGCACCCCGGCCGAGTCCAGCGCCTGCACCTTGGGCGGAGCGGAGGCACCGGTTGCGGCCCCACCGCCGCCACAGCCGGTACCCATCAGGATGAGGGCGGCGGTCGGCAGGAGCCAGACGAATCGTAACTGTCTGCTTTCTGTCCGCACCATTGGAAGGATAGCCTCAAATCGTCATCGATGGGGACAGGATCCGCAAAAATCGCCAAATCGCATGTCGTCCGACCCGGGCGCGGGCGATCGGCGCGATATCGGTGGATGTTGTCAGCCGTGCACCTACACTCACCTCGATGGCGAGCGCAGACATACCGGATGGTTGCACGGCCGGCGATTCTGCTGTACATGGCGGCGCTGCTGGCCGGGTCGGCACGGCCGCTCCCGACGCCGTCGGTGTGCCGATGAGCACGTCGGGGGTGCCCGGGGCCATGGTGGAGCGCTTCCTGGACCATCTGGAAGGTGAGCGCGGGCTCGCCCGCAACTCCGTCCTCGCCTATCGGCGTGATCTTCGTCGGTACCTGGAACATCTGAGCGCCCGCCAGGTCCGGTTGTTGGACGACGTCGACGAGGCCGAGGTGGCGGAGTTCGCGGCCACGCTGCGCGAAGGTGCGCAGGGACACCCGCCACTCGCGGCGTCGTCAGTGGCACGGATGCTCGTCGCGGTCCGGTCGCTGCACCGTTTTGCGGTCCAGGAAGGCGAGGTCACCTGCGACGTGTCCCAACCGGTGCGCCCGCCGACCCCGCCGCGCCGGCTGCCCAGAGCGCTCACGGTGGACCAGGTGGTGGCAGTGCTCGCTGCGGCGTCCGGCCCGGCCGGCGGCGACCCGGTGGAGGGGAGTCGACGGCTGCGGGCTGTCGCGTTGCTGGAACTGCTGTACGGCACGGGTGCGCGGATATCGGAAGCAGTGGGTCTCGACGTCGACGACCTCGACCTGGACGGGGCGTCCGTGCGTCTTGAGGGCAAGGGCGGCCGGGCCAGGGTCGTCCCGCTCGGCCGGTACGCCCAAGACGCCCTGTCGGCCTACCTGACCCGGGCCCGCCCGGTCCTGGCGAGCAGGCGGGCGTCCCCGGCGGTGTTCCTGTCCCGCCGCGGAACTCGCCTGTCGCGGCAGAGCGCCTGGACGGCACTGCGGGCGGCGGCGCTCACGGCTGGGGTGGACGGCGTGTCACCGCATGTGCTGCGCCATTCTTTCGCGACGCACCTGCTCGATGGCGGAGCGGACGTCAGGGTTGTGCAGGAGCTGCTGGGTCACGCCTCGGTCAGTACCACCCAGATCTACACCTTGGTCACGGTGGACAGACTGCGTGAGGTGTATGCGACCTCGCATCCGCGGGCGCTCAGTAGCGAACGGCCGCGGCGGGGTTGATCGCGCGCCCGGAGGCCGTGGCCCCCGGGTCGCCAGCGGGCCAAAGGGCGCGCGACGATCGTCAGATCGCGCGCCCGGAGGCCGTAGTCCCTGGAGCACCGACCGACGTCAGGACGGGGTGTAGGGCCCCAGGCTCGGCATGCCGTTGGATGGCGCGGGCGCGGGCACGCCGCCAACCCCACCCACGTTCTGTGTGCTGCGTTCGGCGAGCGTCTCACCGACCTTGCGTGCGATCGCCTCCATCAGGCGCAGTGCCTGCGGCAGCGACAGGTTGAGCACCACTTCGCTGTCGTTCGTCATCGCGAAGCGAACCGATACGTCCGCCATTGCTCGACCTCTCCCGCCTGACTCCGTGGATCTCGCCGCTGTTCGTGGAATGGAACGGTACGACCCGTCATCGAACGACGCGCGCCCGGGGTTCCCCAGCACGCCATGGATATCACGCAATGTTATATCCGGTTCGCGAAGGGTCGCGGTCATGGGGCTGCTTGCGTCGTTCACCTTCCGCTACTCCTCTGCCTGTTCGGGTGCCTGCTCGGGTGCCTGTTCGGGTGCCTGGCCGGTACCGCTACAGCTCCGAGACGACTCCGGCCCCGGGTCCGCCAACCTCCTACGTAATGATCAAAGTTCGTGAGGATCAAAGTTCGTAGGTGTCATGTTGTGAAGGCATAGTCCCGCATCCGCCGGTGGTTCCGATACGGGGGGTACCTGGGAGTGAATCAAGGTGTGCGGCTATCCTTGCGGTTGATTCCGCCGTGTCCATCATCCAGGACTGGCATCCAGGACTGGCATCCGTGTCCGGCATCCGTGGCCAGCATCGTGTTGGCCTGGTGTTGAGCGGCGATCGGGTGGGTCGGCGGCGAGCATCGGTCTTATGATCACAGTGCCCCGAAAGTGGGATGTGCGGCAGGATATGGCCATGGGTTCCCCTCACGATCTTCCTGACGTCTCGCTGTTGACGGTCTCCATTCTCGGCGGTACCGGCCCGCAGGGTCGCGGCCTCGGTCGCCGTCTCGCGATCGCCGGCAACCAGGTTGTGCTGGGCTCGCGCTCGGCTGAGCGGGCACAGGATGCCGCTGCGCAGCTGAGCGCGGCAGGTTTGCCCGTCATCGGCGCGGACAACTCCGCCGCAGCCGCCCAGGGTGACATCGTGATTGTCGCCGTGCCCTGGGAAGGCCACGGGGAACTGCTGGTCAGCCTCCGCGCGGAACTGGCGGGTAAGATCGTCGTGGACTGCGTGAACCCGCTCGGTTTTGACAAAGGCGGCGCGTTCGTGCTGGCGGTCCCCGAGGGCAGCGCCGCCCAGCAGGCCGCGACGCTGCTGCCGGACAGCACCGTCGTGGCCGCTTTTCATCATGTCAGCGCGGTGCTGTTGGCCGATGAGACGGTCGACGCGCTGGACACCGACATCCTCGTGCTGGGTGATGACCGCCATGCCACCGACACCGTTGCGGCCCTTGCCGCCAGGATTCCCGGGATGCGCGGTGTGTACGCCGGCAAACTGCGTAACGCCGCCTCGGTCGAGGGCCTGACCGCGAACCTGATCTCGGTGAACAGGCGCTACAAAGCCCACGCCGGCTTGCGTGTGACCGACATCTGACCGGCTCGCCTCCGTCGGAGCCCGGCGATCATGCAGGATCGTCCAGTAGGTGCCATCCTGGAAGGTGGACTCCACCGAATCTACGGGAGCGGGCGCGCACGGTGACGGCGGACAGCCGGGATGATCCCGAACTTGATGATCTTATGCTTGTCGTGGACGTGCCCGGCCAGGTTGCCCGCGTGGTCTCGCTCGTGCCGAGCCTCACCGAGGCCATCGCGGTCACCGCGCCCGGGCTCCTGGTCGGGGCCACGGACTGGTGCGTTCGCCCGGCCGGACTCGACGTGGTGCGCGTACGTGGGACGAAGAATCCGGACCTGGCCAGGATCATCTCACTCGCGCCGGACGTCGTCTGTGCCAACGCTGAAGAGAACCGTATAGTTGATCTTGAAGGATTGCGGGCGGCCGGGATACCCGTGTGGGTGACCGCACCGACCACGGTGGACGCCGCGCTGGTGAGCCTCGATCGGATGTTGCGTCATGCCTGTGGGCTGGCTCGGCCCCGGTGGCTGGACGCCGCGCGCGCGACCTGGGCGGTCCCTTACACCGGCGAGCGGCGGACCGCTCTGATTCCGGTGTGGCGACGACCCTGGATGGCGGTGGGGCGCGACACCTTTGCCGGTGACGTCCTGCGCAGGCTCGGCGTCGACAATGTGTTGGCCGAGAATTCCGAGCGTTATCCCCGGATACGTCCAGACGACATGGGCGTAGGCGACATGGGCGTGGATGGCATGGCTGCCTGCGAGCTCGTGGTGCTGCCCGATGAGCCGTATCCGTTCAGCCCGACGGACGGTCCGGAGG
>NZ_CAUVXL010000192.1:0-3555 GCF_963555915.1 Protofrankia sp. Cas4 | reverse complement strand
ACCGCGGTATGTGTGTCAGGGCGCCATCTGACCTGGTACGGACCATCGCTGGTGTCGGCCCGCGCGGTGCTCGGCGCCCAGCTCGCCCACCCGGTCGCCTGACCGGAACCGGTGGTGGGCGAACTGCCGTCCGGCCACCGCCGGCCTGCCGTTCAATGAACTGATACCGCTCGGTCAGAGATAGCTGTGTTCGATCGTGGGGAAGGTGCCACCGCGGACCTCCGCGGTGAACCGCAGCGCCGCGTCCGCGAGCGTCGACCGCAGGTCGGCATAGCGCTTGACGAACCGGGGGCCATTGCCCTCGGTGAGCCCCGCCATGTCCTGCCAGACCAGAACCTGCGCGTCGCAGTCGGCGCCCGCGCCGATGCCGATGGTCGGGACGGTGAGTTCCTTGCTCACCCGGCAGGCGAGATCCGAGGGGACGACCTCCAGCACGATGGCGAACGCGCCGGCAGCTTCCAGCGCGAGCGCGTCGGCGAGCAACGCGTCGCCGGCGTCCCCGCGTCCCTGTACCCGGTAGCCACCGAAGACGTTCACGCTCTGCGGTGTCAGCCCGAGGTGTGCCATGACCGGGATGCCGGCCGCAACCAACGCGGCGACCTGCGGCACCACCCGCGCGCCACCCTCCAGCTTGATCGCCTGGGCGCCGCCGTCCTTCAGGAAGCGCGTCGCGGTGGCCAGCGCCTGCTCCACCGATCCCTGGTAGGACCCGAACGGCAGGTCCGCGACGACCATCGCGTGGGTGCTCCCGCGCGTGACCGCCCGCACCAGCGGCAGCATCTCCTCCACGGTGACCGGAACGGTGGTGTCGTAGCCGTAGATGACGTTGGCGGCCGAGTCACCGACGAGCAGCACGGGCACGCCGACGTCGTCGAAGATCCGAGCGGTGCTCGCGTCATAGGCGGTGAGCATCGCCCATTTCTCCCCGCGGTTCTTCGCCGCCTGCACGTCCCGGACGGTGGTCCTGCCCCGTCGTGGCCAGCTGCCACCCGGCGCGCCGGGTGGGGCCGCAGCCCCGGCCGCGTTCGATGCGGCTGAGGCGGTCGGCGCGCCGTACAGCGTTGCCGCCTCCACAGCCACCGAGGTGACCTGGGAACACACTCCTGCTGAGGTTTCCATCCGATCTCCTGTGAGTCCGTCCAGGCGCTGGCGCGTCCCGGCGTACCTACCATGCTGCCACCGTCGGCGGACGCACGCTCTGCGCGGTTCCGACCGCTTCCTGCTGATCTGGTCACCGACCTGATCGCTGACCTGATCGCTGACCTGATCGCTGACCTGATCGCTGACCTGATCGCCGACCTGATCACCGACCGCGGCGGGCGCGCGAAGTCGATCCATCCCGGTGGCTGCCTGTCAAACGGATGCGTCCGGACGCACTCCACCGTAGGCTTCGATCTTGAATTATCGAGGCACGCCCTGATGGTCGGGTCAACACGGCGGACGGCGGATTCGATGAGCCATTGTGGGTACGGCGGGGCTGGACGCAGGCGGGTCCGGGCGATGCGACAGGCGATGCGAGGCGCAACGCAAGGTGCAACGCGAGGTGCGACGCGAGGCGCGATGCGTCGTAGGGACTCCGGGCATCCCCGGGGCGGTTCGCCAGCACGGTACGCGCGGTGACGATGTCGGCCGGAAGGCCGCCCGGATCAGCGCGGTCAACGGGAACCGGTCCGACGTTCCGCCCGCCGGGGCGCCCACGGGACACCCGCTGTGATGAGGCGATTATCGACGCGACTTTACAGGCGCTCGCCGACAGCGGTTTCACCGGGCTGTCGATGGAGGCCGTCGCGGCGCGGGCCGGTGTCGGCAAGGCCACCGTCTACCGACGATGGCCGAGTAAGGATGTGCTGGTCTCGGACGCGCTGGCAACGCTGGCCAACGTGTCGGGGGGCGTCGAGACCGGATCGATACGTGACGATCTCGTCGCCTGGCTGAACACCGTGCGCAGGCACAACATCCAGACCCTGTCCGGGCGCATCATGCCCAGGCTGTTGGCGGAGAAGGAGGCGCACCCCGACCTCTTCGAGACCTACCGTGAGCGGGTCATGGCTCCGGCCCGGGAGCGGGTCGCCACTGTCCTGCGTGGCGGCATCGCCTCGGGTGAGCTGTGTCCAGACATCGACGTCGAATTGATCACTGATGTGCTGATTGGTTCTGTCGCGTACTGGCAGTACACCGGACGCTCGAGCGACGTCAGCGGTTCGCGGATCGTAGGCGTGGTCGACACCATCCTGCGGGGGATCGTCGCGCGGTCCGGCTCTGCGGCGAACGCCGCCGGCGCCGGGGTCGGCCCCACCGACAGGAGGCGACAGGATCCACCCGGTGACGTCATGGGGCCACCCCACTAGCCGGCACTCGTGTACGCAGGCGTCCATTGAGATCCCCGGCGCTGGTCCACCGAAAAGATGTCACTTCCGCAAGCTGCAACTGTATGAGTCCGGCGGACAGCGAGAAAGCGAAACGGAAGTCGTAGTGGGTGTGTCCAGGTTCGTTTTTTGCCGGGTTTTCCGGGACCGTGTGGGCGTCGATGTCGATGGGGATGGTTTGGATCGGTCTCAGCGAATGCGGGCTCATTCCGGTTTCTTCGCTGAATTCGCGGACGGCGGCGGCGAGCAGGGATGTGTCGGTGGGTTCGACATGCCCGCCGGGCAGAAGCCACGTGTTGAGGGTTCGATGGTGGATCTGCACGACGCGCCCGTCGGGGGCGATGCCTACGGCGCCACAGGTCACGTGTCCCGACAGGGTCGCGCGGGCGGTGACCGGACTCTGCTCACGGGCGAGCGCGAGCAAAGGGGCCAGCGCGTCAGCCTCACCAGGGTGGACATCGAGGTAGGTGCGCAGGGCGGCGACAACGTAGTCGTTGCTGATCGGCACGGTCTGTTCCTTCAGTCGTCGTTGAAGTGGTGAAGCCACAGTCTGGAGATCATCTCGCGGTCCTGGGGGTCTACTTCATGGAAACCTGGCTCGAGCGGACCGGATGGCAGCGCCGATATCGCGGCGAGGATTTCGCCGTGCACGAGAAAGATGAACGGTCCGACCGAGGCTCCATGGATGAAGTTGACCGCGTTTCCGTCGTTAAGGAGGTAGAAATGATGGTCGCCCCGACTGAGTCGGGTGAGGTGGGGACCAAGCCGTGACTCCTGGTAGGTGCCACGGACGACCCCGAGATCAAGTTCATCGTCGGAGGATGTCACGGTGGCCAGGTATGCCCCGGTCCGCAGCTCGTAGAAGTCATGGCCGGTCAGAGCACGGTTCCCGGTGGCACAGACCACAACCCCCGAGCGTGACAGCGCCCCACCTTTCGTCGCGGTGACCGGAAAGCCGTGCGCCATGGCTTCCACCGCCCGAACCGGGTCGGTTTCACAGACCGTGGTCCGGATCGACTTCGCCCGCAGGGTGGTCGCCACGCTGCGGCCGATCTTGCCGTAGCCGATGACGCACGCCTCCCGACCGTGCAGCACGTCACCGTGGGCACGCAGCAGCGCCTCGGTGGAGAACACGACCGACTGGCCGACCAGATAGTCCTCCGCGAGTTTCAAACTGCTGCGAGCCACG
>NZ_CAUVXL010000191.1:0-9332 GCF_963555915.1 Protofrankia sp. Cas4 | reverse complement strand
ACACCGGGCAGGGTAGCTTGTCGTATTCTCCGTAACGCTGGTGGCCGTTTTCGGTGTCTTCGACCACTCCCAGAATCCGGCCGCTGAAATGCTGACACAGGTACCGCAACGCCCGAGCGAAGTAGCCGCCGATATCGAGGAGGATAAGGTCACGTCCTGCGGCTCGTTCCTCTACATAGCGCAACAGTTTGTCGGGTTCCTCGAATCGAGCACGACTAAGATCATCGCAGCGGTAGAGCAGGCGCATGGCGGCCAGCGTCCGGGGATCGCAGGACCGGGGTTTCGGGAGCACCGCCCGCAGGTCGGTCATGACACGGACCGCGCGCAGAAAGTTAGGCCGGTCGGCCAGGAGGTGGGTCACCACCAGCGATGCGATGCTGTCCGCCACCGGAAAGTGCCGTGTCAACACGCTGAAATACTGTGCAATCCGACCGTCCGGAAGAAGATCGCCCGTAGGTAAGGCCCCATCTGTCCCGACATCGCGAGTCCACGACAGCCCCGATGCTCGGGCGTGCTGCGGTTCGGGAGTGCGCCGTTGGCCCGGTACGTCCGCTCCAACAGGCGGGGGGAAGACGACCGGCGCGACACGGTAGTCCTGCACACGGTGTAGTTTCGCGTGCTCATCCGCTGCGCGGGCGCTTTCAAAGCAGACCACGACCCGCTGTACCGCGCCGTTGGCAGCGCAGTCGAACTGAACCAGCCCATACAGCATGCTCTCCTGTTCCACGTCAGTCCTCCCGGTCTAAACGCAGACGGCCAGCGGTGCTACCCACGTTGTCCCGCTCCCATGTGCAGCACACTTGAACGCCCCGCCATCCACACGGTCAGCTCGCAACGCTGCGGGGTGATGGTCCAGGTGCGCCGCGCGGCCAGGTCTTCGATCCGTACCGGAAGCTGGGTCAGGGGTTCCGTCGCGCGCAGATGCGCCCAGCCATGCGCGGCGGTCCACGCCGCTGTGGGGAACGTCGCGACCAGCTCACCGTCCCCATCGACGACCAGCAGCTCGTGAGGCGCGCTACTGGCTCCGGTCAGCGGTCCTGGCCGGAAGCCCAACACCGCTCCCGACCCGGTAGGGGCCTGGGCCGGGTCATCGTGGCAGATGGCAGGCGGCCTGCACGACTCCGCCAGGTCCTGGACCAGCGCCGCATGTGCGGCGCGCTGCCCGGCATCGAACGCAGCAGCTTCCGCGTCGGTCAGAGCACCAATCGCCCGCCACAGCGGTACCGGTTGCGGGCCGCATGCCAGCACCACTCCGACGTCCCGAAAAGCCGAACCCGCCATACCTGATCTCCACATCGTCCGAGTTGCCAATGTCCACTTACCGGTGGCACGACAGCCGTCGGCATGTCCGACGGCCCGACCATGATCCTTTTTAGGTCGCGGCCCCGGGCGCCGATATCTACAGTCACCCGTTGGCTGGGACGCAGTAACCCCCTGCATGGGATGCCTTGGGACGTTCTACGATCGAAACGTCCCTCACTATCTGGGAGCGTCCGCATGGCCAACGAGCGACTCCGTACGGCGCTAACACGGAGACATTGGGACGTACCCGGCTTCGCAGAGGCTGTTGGCGTCGACCCCAAGACCATCGAGCGCTGGGTCACGAAGGGGCGAACGCCGCACCGCGGGACCGCTATGAAGGCGGCCCGTCTGCTGGGGGAAGATCCAGAGTACTTGTGGCCGGATGTGGGTCGACGTGTCGCGGTGGACCAGAAGCACGGCGAAGTCATCACGGTCTACACAGAACGCAGCGCCGTGCCTAACTCGCTGTGGCTTTCCCTCCTACAGGACGCGACTCACAGTGTCGATATCCTCGTCTATGCAGGTCTGCATCTGCCTGAGGCCAACCCGGCATGGGCCAAGGAGATCCGGAGAAAATGCGATGAGTCGGTCAAGGTAAGAATTGCATTCGGTGACCCCGAATGTGCAGAGGTGCGCATGCGGGGGGAGGAGGAAGGAGTAGGAGCGGGGATGGCAGCCCGCATTAAATATGCCTTGGCGTGGCACCAGTCAATCATTGGCTGCGAGAACCTGAGTATAGGGTTTCATTCAACGGTCCTTTACAATTCCATCCTTCGGTTTGACGACCAGATGTTGGTCAATCCGCATATCTACAGCATGCCGGCCTTCCGGGCGCCGATCATTCATCTCCGCAGGATTGAGGGCGGCCCGCTGTTCCAAACTTACGGCGAGTGTTTTGAGCACATATGGTCCAACTGTCGCCCTCTCGGCACGAAGGAGTGACCGCTGGTATGTCACGTATCGATTACCTGAACGATCCGAGAGCGCCCAAGGCAAACAGTATAGTCCCTGCCGTGAGCGCCATTGTCGCAGACGACAAGGGTCGGATTCTTCTTATCCGACGCACAGATAACAAATATTGGGCGATCCCCGGTGGTGGGGTCGAACCCGGTGAGTCGGTAAGCGAGGCGACCGCCCGGGAAGTAGAGGAAGAAACTGGGATCGACTGCGAGGTCACCGACGTCGTCGGAATCTATTCAAATCCCAATCACGTGGCTGCCTATGATGACGGAGAGGTCCGCCAGCAGTTCTCCATTTGCTTCGCTACCAGGATGTTGGGTGGGACGACAAGAACGAGCAGCGAGTCCGCGGAGGTACGATTTGTCCCACTCGAGGAAATCGGCGAGTACGACATGCACCCGTCGATACGTCTCCGAATACAGCACTATATGGAAGCGCGGCTTCGACCATATATCGGCTGACCAGTTGCTGAGGTTGGCTCGCTTGCCGGAACCCGTCGATCTTTTCGAGGCAGGATCTTATAGAAACTACTGAGTCTCCTGCTCTGTGCCACCGCCCCGCTGCGCTGGGATCTTCTCCGATTCGTGTCTGGCCATTCCGTGCACCGCTGCGACGGGCATCGAACCCGTCAGGGGAAGGACGAGCAGTCCATGAACCTCAATGCCCAGTTCGACGACCATCGGTGGATGACGCGTGCCATCGAGCTCGCCCATCGCTGCCCACCCGCGACCGGTGCCTACTCCGTGGGAGCTGTCATCGTCGAGGAGAACGGCGAGGAGATCTCCTGCGGATTCTCCCGGGAGGTCGACGATGCGGTGCATGCCGAGGAGTCCGCGCTTGCGAAGATCTCCCCGGCCGATTCCCGGCTCGCCACCGCGACGATCTACAGCACGCTTGAGCCCTGTTCCCAACGCACGTCCCGGCCGCGTACCTGTACCCAGCTCATCCTGGCGTCGAAGATCCCCCGAGTGGTCATCGCCTGGCGGGAACCCAGTTTGTTCGTCGCTGACTGCCAGGGCCACGAACTGCTCACCGCGGCCGGCGTCACCGTGGTGGAAATGCCCGCATTCGGCGAGCTGGCCCGTGCCGTGAACGCCCACCTGGCGGTGTGACCGCTTCGCCGGCGTTGATTATCCACTTGGGTGCTCCCGCCAGTGGGAGGTGATCGGCAGCCTGCGGTCGCGACCGAACGCCTTCGAGGTCACCTTCGGCCCCGGCGGGTTCTGCCGGCGCTTGTACTCGGCCAGGTCCACCAGTCGGATCACCCGCTCCACAGTCTCGGGGCTGTGACCCGCCGTGATCAGTTCGGTCCGGCCCTGGTCGCGCTCGACGTAGTCGTCGAGGACGGCGTCCAGGGTGGTGTAGTCCGGCAGCCGGTCCGAGTCGAGTTGGCCGGGAGCGAGCTCGGCGGACGGGGGCTTGACGATGATCTCTTCCGGGATGGGTGGGGTTTCCCCCCGGCGGTCGGCGTGCGCGTTGCGCCAGCGCGCGAGCTCCCAGACCAGGGTCTTGGGCACATCCTTGATCGGGGCGAAGCCGCCCGCGCTGTCGCCGTAGAGGGTGGAGAATCCGGTCGCGAGCTCGCTTTTGTTGCCGGTGGTCAGAACCAGATGGCCATGGGCGTTCGACAGGGCCATCAGCAGCGTGCCGCGGACCCGGGCCTGGAGGTTCTCCGCGGCCAGACCGGCGAGCCCGCCGGCGGCGGCGAGCGCGTCGTGGAAGGAGTCCACCACCGGCTGGATCGGGGTCACGGTGTGGGTGACACCGGTCCGCCGGGCAAGGTCAGCCGCGTCGTCCACCGATCCGGTCGACGAGTGCACCGATGGCATGGCGACGGTGTGCACCCGGTTGGCGCCGAGGGCGTCCACGGCGATCGTGGCGACCAGCGCCGAGTCGATGCCGCCGGACAGGCCGAGCACGACCGAGGTGAACCCGTTCTTGCCGACGTAGTCCCGGGTGCCGGTGACCAGCGCGTGGTACAGCTCGGCGGCGGAGTCCAGCCGTTGCGCCACGGCCGGCGCCTGCGCGTCGAACGCCACGACGGGTTCGCCCGTCAGCATCAGGCGGGTCACCGTCATCGCGGTGCCGTCGCCCGCGTCCACCGCTGTCCCGGTACCGACCGCCGTCCCCGCCACGACGGTCGGACCCGCGGATGCAGCGGTTCGGGCTGCCGGTAGGTCCAGGTCGACGGTCAGCAGCGTCTCGGTGAACTGTTCGGCGCGGGCCAGGAGCCGGCCGGCCGCGTCGACCACGAGCGAGCCGCCGTCGAAGACGAGCTCGTCCTGGCCGCCGACCAGGTTGACGTACGCGAGCGCGGCGCCCGCCTCGCGTGCTCGCCGGGCTGCCAGCTCGTCCCGTTGGAACGCCTTCCCGCGCTCGTAGGGCGACCCGTTGATGCACACCAGCAGGCCCACCTCGGCGGCGCGTGCGACCGCGACCGGTCCACCGTCCTGCCAGAGGTCCTCGCAGATGGTGAGCGCGACATCCACGCCGTGCAGGCGGACAACCGGGAAGTCGTGGCCGGGGACGAAATAGCGGAACTCGTCGAACACGCCGTAGTTCGGCAGATGGTGCTTGGCGTAGCGGGCCACGACCTCGCCGCGCCACAGCACCGCGGCCGCGTTCTGCGGCTCGCCCGCGGGACGACCCAGCCGCGGCGCGGGCGTGCGGGAGGTATCGAGGTATCCGACGATCACGGCCAGCTCCCCGGTACCCTCGTCGGCCAGGCGCCGGGCAAGGTGATCGACGGCCGTGCGGGACGCCTGTGCGAACGAACGGCGCAGGACGAGATCCTCCGCGGGGTATCCGGTGAGGGTCATCTCGGGGAACGCCACCAGGTGAGCGCCGCGGTGTGCAGCGCGCTTCGCCCATCCGCTGACCAGGTCCGCATTGGCTTCAAGATCTCCTACTACGGTGTTGACCTGGGCAAGCGCGACACGCAACTGGGCCATGGGTGGAGCTTAGGGCCTGTCCGGTGGATGTTTACCCTCATGCGTCGTGGTCCGCACCTGCCTGGTCGTAACGTCTGGTTACGAGTTTGGTTGCGGAAGCACTACGTTGCAGCGTGTCGGCCGGCGGGTAGCTATGGTCGGCCGTAGCACACCTCGCCCGCCCGCGACGGCGAGCCCGACCCTCAGCGCGGAGGCGATCATGGATAAGCAGCAGGAATTCGTCCTGCGTACGATGGAGGAACGAGACATCCGGTTTGTCCGGCTGTGGTTCACCGACGTGCTCGGGGTGCTGAAGTCCGTCGAGATCGCGCCGGCGGAGCTTGAGGGGGCGTTGGCCGAGGGCATCGGCTTTGACGGTTCCTCGATCGAGGGTTTCGCCCGGGTGCACGAGGCAGACATGCTCGCCAGACCTGATCCGTCAACATTCCAGGTCCTGCCCTGGCGTGGTGACAGCCCGGTCACCGCCCGGATGTTCTGCAA
The DNA here is from genome assembly GCF_963555915.1 of Protofrankia sp. Cas4. Classification (NCBI taxonomy): domain Bacteria; kingdom Bacillati; phylum Actinomycetota; class Actinomycetes; order Frankiales; family Frankiaceae; genus Protofrankia; species Protofrankia sp. Cas4. Next base: position 3,639 of record NZ_CAUVXL010000191.1, on the reverse strand, counting down.
CCTCGTCATGCCCGACGGCATGCCGTCCCCGGCGGATTCACGCTGGGTCCTGCGTCGTACGCTGGCCAATGCCGCGGACGCCGGTTTCACCTTCTACACCCATCCTGAAATAGAGTTCTTCCTGCTGCGGCAACCGCCGACGCGGGGTGCCCCGGTACCGCCGCCGGTCGACGAATCCGGGTACTTCGACCTCACCCCGAACGATGTCAGCCATGAATTCCGACAGCAGGTCATCGGGGTTCTGGAACGCTTGGGGATATCGGTCGAGTTCAGTCACCACGAGGTTGCGCCCGGACAGCAGGAAATCGACCTGCGGTATGCGGACGCGCTCACCATCGCCGACAACATCATGACTTTTCGCCAGGTGGTGAAGGAGGTCGCTCTCCGCCAGGGCGTTTACGCGACCTTCATGCCGAAGCCCTACAGCGATCAGGCCGGGTCCGGTATGCACACCCATCTCAGCCTTTTCGAAGGTGATCGGAACGCGTTCCACGATCCGACCGACGCCTACCACCTCTCCAAGGTCGCGCAGGCGTTCATTGCCGGTCTCCTCGTCCACGCCGCCGAGATCACCGCGGTCACCAACCAGTGGGTGAACTCGTACAAGCGCATAGTCGGCGACCAGCGTGCCGGTGAGGTGCTGGAGGCACCCGCTTATGTCTGCTGGGGGCACAACAACCGATCCGCACTCGTCCGGGTGCCGTTGTACAAGCCGAACAAGCCGAACACGACCCGCATCGAGTTTCGCTCGCCGGACAGCGCATGCAACCCCTACCTCGCCTTCGCGCTGATTCTTGCGGCCGGTCTGCGCGGCATTCAGGAGGGTTACGAGCTCCCGCCGCCGGCGGCCGACGACGTGTGGACGCTCAGCGAGTCGCAGCGCCACGAGCGGGGCATCACGGCACTGCCCGGTTCGCTGGCGGAGGCGATCGTCATCATGGAGCGATCCGCACTGGTTCGCGAGACGCTCGGCGACGACCTTTTCGATTTCTTCCTGCGGAACAAACGTGCCGAATGGGCCGAGTACCGCCGCCAGGTCACGCCTTTCGAGATTGACCGGTACCTGCCGATACTGTGAGCAATCGGCATGATGGCCAGGGGTATTTTCAGAAGGATGGGACACGTGCGCGGGACCGATGAGTCCGGGTTCATCCATCCGCGGGGTAGCTCCGTACAGGCACAGCTGGCCCGGATGGGTTTCAGCAACGTCGACAGGTCGGCCGCCGGCCTGGCGCGGCTCGGGCTGCTCGCCGGTGACGGGCCCGCCGGTGACGGGGTCGGGCTGCCGTCCGGCTCCGTCGATCCCCCAGGTGCCGACCTCTCCGGTAACGCCGTCCTGGTGGAGCTTTCGCGGGCCGCCGATCCCGACCTCGCGCTCGCGGCGATCGAACGGATCGTGGACAGGGCGCCGCCCGAGGTCGGCGCTGAGTTGCTTACCGTGCTGGCCCGGCAGCCAGGACTGCGCCGCCGGCTCGTCGCGGTGCTCGGCGTCAGTGCCGCCCTCGGCGATCACCTGGTCCGCCATCCCACCGACTGGCGGGTGATCGCTGATGAGGGTGTGATGCGGGCCGCACCGGAGCACCGCGTCACCCGTGAGCGCTTGCTGCGCGCTGTCGGGGCGGATCCGGACGCGACCTGGCCGCGAGCGGCCGGTGACGGCACCGATGTTCTCAACGCGCTGCGCGTGGCCTACCGCCGGGCGCTGTTCGTCCTCGCGGCCCGTGATCTTACCGGTGCGGTGCCCTTCGACGATGCCACCGCGGAGCTTGCCGACCTCGCGGGAGCCGCTCTTGACGCCGCCCTCGCCGTGGCCCGGTCGGCGCTGTGGCCGGCGGCTGCCCCGGTTCGGCTGGCTGTTGTCGGTATGGGCAAGTGTGGCGGTCGGGAACTGAACTATGTCAGCGACGTCGATGTCCTGTTCGTGGCGGAGCCGGGACAACGTGGCGGCAATACTGACGGTATCCGCGGCGACGAGGTTGGCGGGTTGGAGGCGGCGACCCGTCTCGCGGAGGGGATGGTCCGTGCCTGCGGGGCGGTCACCGGCGAGGGTGCGTTGTTCCAGGTCGACGTGGGACTGCGGCCTGAAGGCCGGGACGGCCCACTTGTCCGTACCCTGGCCAGCCACGACGCCTACTACCGGCGATGGGCGAGAACCTGGGAGTTTCAGGCTCTGCTCAAGGCGCGCCCGGTCGCGGGCGACCGTGACGTGGGGGAGCGGTTCTGCGCCGCGGTCGGACCGCTGGTCTGGTCGGCGGCGTCGCGGCCGGGGTTCGTCAGTGATGTCCAGACGATGCGGCGGCGGGTGGAGCGGTCGTTGCCGCCCGGGGACGCCGACCGCAACCTCAAACTCGGCCCGGGCGGACTGCGCGACGTCGAGTTCGCCGTCCAGCTGCTCCAGCTCGTCCACGGCCGGACCGACCCGAAGCTGCGGACGGCCTCGACCCTGTCCGCACTGGACGCGCTCGCCCGCGGTGGCTATGTCGCCCGCCGAGACGCGGCCGGTCTGGCCGACGCGTACCGCTTCCTGCGGGGTACCGAGCACCGCCTGCAGCTGCAACGGCTCCGCCGGGTACACACCCTGCCTCGCGACCCTGGCGAACTGCGCAGGCTCGCCCGGTCTCTGGGTCTCACCTCCGCCGCGGAGATCGTGGCCGAGCATGCCCGGGTCGCCCGGTTCGTGCGGCGGCTCCACGAGCGGCTCTTCTACCAGCCGTTGCTGGAGGCGGTGGCGCGGTTGTCCGTCGAGGAGGTTCGCCTGACCCCGGCGGAGGCTCGGGACCGGCTTGCCGCGCTGGGCTTCGCCGACACCGCACGTGCGCTGCGCCACATCGAAGCGCTGACCAACGGTGTCAGTCGGACCGCCACCATCCAACGCCGTCTGCTCCCGGCGATGCTGCACTGGTTCGCCGATGCGGCCGACCCCGACGCCGGCCTGCTCGCCTATCGTCAGGTCAGCGAGGCGCTGGGACGTACTCCCTGGTACCTGCGGTTGCTGCGGGACGAGAGCGGCGCGGCCGAACGGTTGTGCCGCGTGCTGGCCACGAGTCGCTACGTTGCGGACCTGATGCAGCGTGCGCCGGAGTCGGTGCGGCTGTTGCGGACCATCGACGATCTGCGTCCCCGCACCCGGGAGCAGCTGGTCCAGGCGATGATCGCGATCGCTCGCCGCAATCCTTGCGGGGAGCAGGCGGTCGGGCGGGCACGGGCGGTGCGTCGGGTTGAGCTCATCCGCGTAGCCTGCGGCGACCTACTCGGACTGCTGGACGTCGCCGCGGTCGGCCGGGCCCTGTCCGACGCTGCGGCCGCGACGATCGGGGCAGCCCTGTACGTGGCGGAACGTCGCTTCGAGCAGGAGACCGGTCGGCCGCTGCCGGTGCGGATCGCGGTGATGGCGATGGGTCGTCTTGGCGGGGCGGAGCTGTCCTACGGCAGCGACGCGGATGTCGTGTTTGTCCACGAGCCGATCGACGACCCGGTAACCGACGGGGTGACCGACGCGGCCGATGCCGCCGGGGCGGTCGTGGCCGAACTGCGCCGACTGCTCGCGGTGCCCGCCGGTGACCCGCCGTTGATCCTCGACGCGCAGCTCCGCCCGGAAGGCCGTGCGGGTCCGATGACCCGCACGCCGGCCAGCTATGC
>NZ_CAUVXL010000190.1:3007-34322 GCF_963555915.1 Protofrankia sp. Cas4 | reverse complement strand
ACTTTCGCCGGTGGTCAGCGGGTTGGGAGACCCAAGCGCTGTTGCGGGCGCGGCCGGTTGCCGGTGACGCGGAGCTGGGTGACCGGTTCCGTGCCTGGGTTGATGAGATCCGCTATCCGCCATTCCTGCCACCCGATGCCGTGGCCGAGGTCGTCAGGCTACGCGGCAGAATGGAGACCGAGCGCATCCCACGGGGTGTCGACCGTTCCCTGCACCTCAAACTCGGGCCTGGTGGTCTCACCGACGTCGAGTGGGTGGTGCAGGTGCTGCAGCTGCGTCACGCCCAGGCACTACCGGTGCTGCGCACGACGTCAACGCTTGCAGGCCTTCGGGCCGCCGCGGCCACCGGCCTGCTCGACCCGGCGCAGGCGGCGATCTTGTCGGACGCGTGGACCATGGCATCCCGGCTCCGTAACGCGATCACACTGACCCGGGGGCGTCCCGGCGACGTGCTGCCACATGCACCGCGGGCGCTGGCCCAGGTCGCGAGGGCGGTCGGCTATCCGGCGGAGCAGGCCGAGGCGCTGCTCGGCGACTACCGGCGGATGGCTGCGGGTGCACGTGCGGTGGCTGAGACGCTCTTCGCCCGCGAAGGGGCGGACGGGTCATCCACCGGATAGCGGGCTTTCCCCGTGCAACGCCTTGGGCGTGGCACGGGGTCCCGCGATCCGCGATCATGGTACAGATCAGGATGGTGACACAGATCAGGCCGTGACCGTGGTCTCGGCCGTGTCCTTCTGGCCTGGGATGGCCAGGGTCGGCCTCGCGCCGGCCAGAGCACTGCAGCAGGTGTCGACGATCAGGCCGGTGACCAGGTACGGGTCCATGTTGGCGTTGGGACGACGGTCCTCGATCCAGCCCTTCTTGGCCTTTTCCACCGCCCATGGGATGCGGACCGACGCGCCGCGGTCGGAGGCACCCCAGGAGAAGGTGTCGTACGGCGCGGTCTCGTGCTGACCGGTCAGGCGCTTCTCGATCCCGTCGCCGTAGTTCTTGACGTGCTCCAGCACCCGGGTACCAAGTGCCTCACATACAGTGACGATGGCGTCCCAGCTCTCCATCGTGGCCTTGGTGGAGAAATTGGTGTGTGCGCCGGCGCCGTTCCAGTCGCCGGGGATGGGCTTCGCCGCGAACGAGACGGTGACGTCGAAGTCCTCGGCCACCCGGTGGAGCAACCAGCGGCCGATCCAGATCTGGTCGCCGATGGCGGGGGGCGGAAGTACCCCGATCTGGAACTCCCACTGGGCCATCATGACCTCGGCGTTGGTGCCCTCGATTGCCAGGCCCGCGTCGAGGCATGCCTGCGTGTGCTTCTCGACGATGGCACGACCGACCATCTTCTCGCCGCCGACACCGCAGTAGTAGGGACCCTGCGGGGCCGGAAAGCCCACCTCCGGCCAGCCGAGCGGCCGGCCGTTCTGGAAAAAGGTGTACTCCTGCTCGATTCCGAACATGGGGGCCTGGTCGGCGTACCTCTCGGCTGCCTGCCGGCAGAAGGCACGGGTGTTGGTCGGGTGCGGGGTGAAGTCGGTCAGCGCGACCTCGCACAACACCAGGACGTTGGCCCCACCGCGAAGGGGGTCCGGGCAGGTGAACACCGGCTGCAGGACGCAGTCCGAGTTGAATCCAGGTGCCTGGTTGGTGCTCGAGCCGTCGAAGCCCCAGATGTCGGGTTCCCTGCCGTCGGCAACGATGCGGGTTTTGCTCCGCATCAGGGGTTCCGGCTTGGTGCCGTCGATCCAGATGTACTCGGCCTGGTAACTCACTCATACTCCCCGTGGTTGGAGTGGCACATAGCGGAGTGTCTCATCGCGTGCCTGTGGATTGCTCGACCCCGGCCGCGGGTGACACGAGGGTCCGTCCGGATCTTCGTCGTGTCCAGTTTCCCCACAGTTCCACCACGGTAAATTTTCGGTCAATCACGCGTTGCCGGACAGTTCAGTTTTCGGGCCTTCCGCACGTGCTTCCCGGGATCCGGGAACAAAGTCCTCCACACCGTCGGCTATGCGGCCCTTCAGCCGGGAACGGTGTCCCATGCGCACGACAGCGCCCGACCCGCGGCTTTCCGCGAACCGGGCGCCGATCGACGTGCCGCTGTTCCCCGCTATCGCCGGTCGGATGTCCCTGGTTCGGATGTCCGCCGGCCGATGTCTGGCGTCAGATGTCGTAATAGAGCTGGAACTCGTAGGGGTGGGGGCGCAGGCGGATGGCGTCAACCTCGTTGACGCGTTTGTAGTCGATCCATGTCTCGATCAGATCGGGCGTGAACACGTTGCCCTCGGTCAGGAAGTCGTGGTCGGCTTCGAGGGCGTCGAGTACCTTCTCCAGTGATCCCGGCACCTGCGGCACCGCGGCCAGTTCGTCGGGCGGCAGATCGTAGAGGTCCTTGTCGATCGGGTCCGGCGGTTCGATCTTGTTGCGAATGCCGTCCAGACCGGCCATCAGCATGGCGGCGAAGGCCAGGTAGGGGTTGCAGCTCGGGTCGGGCACGCGGAACTCGATCCGCTTCGCCTTGGGCGAGACGCCGCTGAGCGGGATGCGACAGCACGCCGAACGGTTGCGCGCCGAGTAGACGAGGTTGACCGGCGCCTCGTAGCCCGGCACCAGGCGCCGGTAGGAATTCGTGGTGGGGTTGGTGAACGCCAGTAGTGCCGGCGCGTGGTGCAGCAGCCCACCGATGTAGTGCCGGGCCAGCTCGGACAGGCCGCCGTAGCCGTTTTCGCTGTAGAAGAGAGGTTCGTCACCCTGCCAGAGGCTCTGGTGGACGTGCATGCCCGAGCCGTTGTCCTGGAACAGCGGCTTCGGCATGAACGTCACGGTCTTGCCGCGGGACAGCGCGACGTTGCGGATGATGTACTTGTAGAGCATCAGGTTGTCGGCGGTCCGCAGGAGCGTGCTGTACCGGATGTCGATCTCGGCCTGCCCGGCGGTCCCCACCTCGTGATGCTGCATCTCGACGGTGATACCGGCGCGGAACAGCGCCCGCACCATCTCCGAGCGCAGATCGGTGAAATGGTCGGTCGGGGGTACCGGGAAGTAGCCACCCTTGAACCTGGGCTTGTAGCCGAGATTCCCGCCTTCTTCCTTGCGGGCAGTGTTCCAGGCTGCCTCGACGGAGTCGACGGCGTGCATGGAACCGTACGGGTTGTAGTCGTAACGAACGTCGTCGAAGATGTAGAACTCGGCCTCCGGGCCGAAGTAGGCGGTGTCCGCGAAACCCGTCCCGCGCAGGTAGGCTTCGGCCTTTTTCGCCGTGTTGCGCGGGTCGCGGGAGTATTCCTCCTTCGTGATCGGGTCATGGATGAAGAAGGTCATCGCGAGCGTCTTGTGTTCGCGGAACGGATCGACGAAGGCCGTGCTCGGGTCGGGTAGGAGCAGCATGTCCGACTCGTGGATCGCCTGGAAGCCACGTATCGAGGACCCGTCGAACATCAGACCTTCGGTGAACACGGACTCGGCGAAGACCTCGGTCGGGATCGTAAAGTGCTGCATAATTCCAGGAAGGTCACAGAAGCGGACGTCGACGAACTCAACGCCCTCGTCCGCGATGTAGCGAAGTACGTCTTCGGCGTTTGTGAACATCCACCCTCCAGGGAAGCTTCATGGCTGTGTGGATAGGAAGGATACGCCATGACCCGATGCGGACCGTAACCCCATATGGTTCCGTCAGCATGATGAAGGCGTTTCGTGGCAGTAACATGGCCCTGATTTGTTACTCTCAGTGATTGAAAGCCCGGGGTGTCCGCGGGGCATACGCTTGCGCCGTGGGACGCGCTCTCGGAACCTGGCTGGAAGGTCCGCAACTACCCCGGGACACACCCCCCGGTGTACGGCTCGGCCTACCGGGGGAAGGCCCTGGTGCCGTGGTGGGTTTCGGCCACCGGTTGGCTGCGTTCGCGGTGGACGCCGTCGTGGCCAACCTGCTGGTGGGCGTACCGGTGCTCTTCGGGGTCCGCTACTCGGTCGATGCCCGCGGGCTCGCCGTCTACCTTGCGTTTCTGCTGGAGGAGTTCGTCCTGATCGCGGCGAACGGGCAGACCATCGGGATGCGCGTGGTCGGCGCCCGCGTCATTCGGGTGAGCGACCACGGCCGGCCGCGATGGTGGTGGGCAGCCGTCCGTACCGTGCTTCTCGGCCTGCTCGTCCCGGCCTTCATCTGGGACCGCGACCTGCGCGGCACCCACGATCGTGCTGCCGGCACCGTGATCGTTCGCGAGCCCGCACGATAGTCAGAAAATTACCGGATCTTCCCGCCGCGGGGGATATTGCGGGGGATCGGCCCCTTGGGGATGGGCAGGACCGGTGCGGTCACCGCCCGCAACCGTCGCTCGATGGGGTCGACCTCGCCCCGTCGTAGGGTACGGGGCAGCCGCATGAGGGTTCCCTGCAGCTTGGGTAGGGGCGTCTCGCCAGGCCCGGTGCCGATCACAATGTCGTGGACGGGGGCCTCGCCGATCACCTTGCGGATGCGTCGCACCTCGTTTCCGAGAAGCTCCCGTTGTCCGCGTCCCCGTCCCTCAGCAATGATCACGACACCGGCTCGACAGACCACGCGGTGTACCACGTCCTGGTGGCGGTTGATCGCGACAGCAGGCGTGAGTCGCCAGTCGCCACGCATGCGTTCGACGATTCCGGCTGCCGCGCCGGGCTGGCCCTCCATTTCGGCATAGGCCGTCCGCTGCACACGTCGGCTGAAGATGTTCATGGCGCTGACAAGGCCCACCATGATCCCGATGGGCAGCCACATCCACAGCGGTCCGACCAGCACGCCGAGCAGCGTCGCAAGGACAATGGGTACAACAAGACCGACAAGCGACCACCAGAGCGCGCGGGGATCACGTTCTCGGGTGAGCCGGTACACCGTCCTGATCTGTGCGAGGCGACTCGGCTTGGCCGCGCCGTCGCCGGCGTCCGCCTGTCGCTTGCGCCCCGTCGGTGCTGTCTTCGTCGGTGCTGTCTTCGCCGTACCGGCCTTCGCCGTACCGGCCTTCGTCGTACCGGTGCTCGGCGAGTCACTGCCGGACCTGTTCCTGCGTGCCATGACCGCGAGCCTACGACCCCGCGCGGACGATGCCCCTACCGTGGTCTTCGCCATGCGATGATCGGCGGTTTCGTGATTGCCTGTTTCGTGATCGATTGGTCAGCGCTCGGCGGCGACCGCGAGCCGACCCCCGGTCTGTGGTGGGATGCGGCCGACCGTCAACGGGGCCTCGGCGTGCTGGTCGACCCCCACATGAAGATCGACAGCGGCACGCCATGCGTTGCGGCGCGCGGTTCGCTGGCCGCCGTGTGGCAGCAGCAGGAGGGTGAGTTCTTCAATCGCGGTCAGAAGTGACCTCAACACGACCACACAGACCTCCCGGACCGGTCGTAGGCATTGTCAATCATGGTCTCGACCTTCATCCACGTGTTGCGGACGAGTGACTTTCCGGTGAGCCTAGTTCCGCCGGGACGTGTGCACCATCGCAGTGGCTACTCTGGGTAATAATTGTGTCGGCCGGGTGCGCTCAGCGCCCGACGATGGCGCGCTGCTCGACAGCTTGCCGGTACATCCGGCCCGCGCGGTAGGACGACCGGACCAGCGGACCCGACAGCACCCCGGCAAACCCCATCCGCTCGGCCTCGTCCCGCAGCTCGGCGAACTCCTCGGGGCGCACCCAGCGCTGCACCGGGTGATGACGTGGGCTGGGCCGTAGGTACTGCGTGATCGTCAGCAGCTCGCAGCCCGCGTCGAGCAGGTCCGCCATGGTCGCGAGGATTTCGGCGGGTTCCTCGCCGAGCCCGAGGATCAGGTTGGACTTGGTCACCAGGCCGGCCGCGCGGGCGGCCCGCAGAACGTCCAGCGACCGGTCGTAACCGAACCCCGGCCGGATCCGGCGGAACACCCGCGGCACCGTCTCGATGTTGTGCGCGAGTACCTCGGGAGTCGCCCCGAACACCTCGGCGAGCTGCTCGGCCCGGGCGTGGAAGTCGGGGATCAGCAGTTCGACGCCGACGTCGCCGCACCGTGCGTGGATCTCGCGGACCGTCTGGGCGTACAGCCAGGCCCCGCCGTCGGGTAGGTCATCGCGTGCGACCCCGGTCACGGTCGCGTAGCGCAGCCCCATGGCATGGACGGAGTCGGCGACCCGGCGCGGTTCGTCGGGGTCGACCGTCGCCGGTCGCCCCGAATCGATCTGGCAGAAATCACAACGCCGGGTACACACGTCCCCGCCGATGAGGAAGGTCGCCTCCCGGTCCTCCCAGCACTCGTAGATGTTCGGGCACCCGGCCTCCTCACACACCGTGTGCAGGCCCTTGTCGCGGACGAGCCCCAGGACCTCGGAGTAGTGTGGACCGGTCCGTAGCCGGGTCCGGATCCACGGCGGCTTGGGCTCGATCGGCGTGGCCGCGTTGCGCAGCTCGAGGCGCAGCAACTTCCGGCCCTCGGGTGTCACCGCGGTCACCCTGACATCTCCGCCTCTCGCACTGCCTCGGTCCCCCGAACCGGCTTGTGGGATCCGGATGTCGACACCGGTAGGGTCCGTGGCACCGTGGTGCGTGTCGTGAAGGCGCTCAGCACGTCGACCATGTGGTCTTCCACGATAGGCAGGGCCTCGGGGAGGGTCACGGTCCGTGCGAGCTCCCGGCTCAGGCTGGTCACTGCGGCGTCGGTGATCCCACAGGGGACGATGCGGGTGAAGGCGGTCAGATCCGGGCAGCAGTTGAGGGCGAAGCCGTGGTAGGCGACCCGGCGTCGGACCCGGACGCCGATCGCCGCGATCTTGCGCTCACCGTCGGTGGTCCACACGCCGGTGCGCCCGGCCACCCGTGTGGTCGCCAAGCCGAGGTCGGCGCAGGCGGCGATCAACCCGGCCTCCAGCGTGCGGACGTAGGCCACCAGGTCCAGCGGTTCGGGCAGGCGCACGACCGGGTAGCCCACGAGCTGGCCCGGCCCGTGCCAGGTGATTTTCCCGCCCCGGTCGACGTCCACCACCGGGGTGCCGTCAACGGGCCGCTCCCATGGCTGGGTGCGGCGACCGGCAGTGTAGACGCCGGGGTGTTCCAGGAGGATCAGCGTGTCGTCCACTTCGGCGGCGATCCGCCGGTCGGCCAGGCAACGCTGGAGCCGCCAGGCATCGTCATAGGGAACCAGTCCCAGCCGCATGACCTCCACAAAAGTGAGGCTACGCCAACCTGCGGAATCCTCCCAGAGACGATGGGGAAGACAGCGCCGGCGTCACACTGCCGGTGTCACACCGCCGGCAGGCGCCGGGGGATCTCCCGTGTCTCCCGCACCCCCGTGGTCGGGTCCTGTTCGACCCGCCACGCGAAGGCCTCGGCCCGGTCCGCGACCGCCTCGACCAGTTCGGTGCCGCGAAAGTGCAGGCCGACACCATCGTCGGTGGCCCAACCGGGCGGCAGCGAGCCCGCGGCGACCAGCTTCTGGTACAGCGGACGTCGGCCGGCCTCGGAGTCGTAGTGCGGGGTGTTGCTGAACGGCAGAAGCGCGAGCCCGTCGGTGACCGGTCGCAGGTCCGGACCGAACGAGTCGGTTGTACCTCCGACGTGCCAGCACAGCGACCCCGCGGACACGCCGCCCAGGACCACCCCGGCCGTCCAGGCTTCCCGCATGATCGTATCGAGTCCGTGTGTCCGCCACACCGCGAGCAGATTCGCGACGCTGCCACCGCCCACCCAGATCACATCCTGATCCAGCAGGTGTGCCCGGACGTCGGCCACGGTAGGCATGGGGAACAGGGCGAGATGGGACGCGCGCAGGTCCGGCAGGTCACGCGCCAGTGCCGCGTAGTAACGCGCGTAGCTTGTCGGGTCGTCGCCGCTGGCGGTTGCCAACAGACAGAGCTTGGGACGCGCGGGGTTCCCGGCCAGGCGCAGCGCGTGGTGGATGATCGGGCCGACCCGTGCGCCCCACCGCCCGTCCGGCATGAAGCCGGCGCTGGTCGCCAGGATGTTCATGGTACCTCCTATGTTTCGGTACGGTATCTCCGCCGGGCCACGCTGTATTGCTCTGTGTCGCGGTCGTTCCGTGGCGTGGCGCGGCCAACCTATCCGGACCAACTGTTCGCACGAGTTATCCACAGGTTTCCGGTGAGGGCTGCACAGAACGGCCTTTTCGGCCTACCGTCACTGCTTGTGACAGCAATGGACGATTCCATGGGTTCTCGCGGCTACCATGGGATTCCGGGTACTCCGGCCGTCCGCGGGGTGGTGCTGCGGGCCCGAGTTCGAGGCGGCGGTGCCGGGGAGGTCTGGGCCGGCCGTGTGGTGGCCACGGGGGCCGAGTGCGTGGTCCGCCGCGTCCGACTGCCACCGGACGCGGCGGCCAGGGATGCCGCGATGCGAGCGGCGCAGGTCCTGCTCGGGCTTTCCCATCCCCACCTCCTCCCGGTCATCGACGTGGTTGCCACCGCCGAGGGCCTCGCGGTTGTCGCCGAGCCTGTTGCCGGGGCGATCAGCCTGGGTCACCTGTTGGAGACGCGGGATCGCCTCGACCCCGGTGAGGTCGTCACGGTCGGGCTGCCGGTGGCCCAGGCATTGGCCGCGGCGCATGCCGCCGGCGTCGTCCACGGACAACTCGATCCTGATGATGTCCTGTTGGAGCCCAACGGCCGACCGGTACTCGCCGGCGTCGGTGTTGCGGGTCTGGCGGGTGCGTCCGCGACGCCCGCGGTGGATGTCAGTGATCTCGCGAGCCTGTTGTTGGCGGCGATGCCGCAGGCGACCGGTCCGGACGCGGCGGCGGTTGCCGTGGCGGTCGCGCCGGCCCTGGTCGATGATCCTGTCCGCAGGCCAACCGCGGAGGATCTGGTCGCGGCGTTGGCGCACAGCGCCACCCCGCTGCCGGTTCGTTTCGTCAACAACGCCGTCACCCCACTGCCGCTGCCGCCACTGCCCCCACCGCCACCCGGAGTCGATGACGCCCACGCCGAGCCCGCCGAGCGCGGCCCGCGGCCAGGGCCGGCCGCCCGCACGACGCCGCGTCCGATCCGGGCGCCGCGCACCACCCACGGCGCCGCCGGTGCGTCCACCCCACCTGCGTCCACCCCGCGCGCTGTGACTACTCGTACGTACGCCCCGCGTACGTCCACCCTGGGTGGTCCCGCCGCCGGTGGTGAGCCGGCAGCCGCCTTCGCCGGCCCACGGCGGATCTGGGCCGTCGTGGCCGTGCTCGCCGTGATCGTGGTGCTGACAGTCAGTGGCCTGCTGGTCCTCGTCCGGTCCGGTCCGCAGCGCGCGCGCCCGCTCGACGCCTCCCCTGCCGCGCGGGTGTCGCCCGAGCAGGTCTGGCGGGACGTCATCGTGGGTCTGGACAATGCCCGCAACCAGGCGTTCGAGCAGGCTGATGAGGCGGGCATCGCCGGTGTGGACGCTCCCGGTAGTACCGCATACGCGCGGGACGTGGCCCTGATCCGGCAGATAGGGGCGCTCGGTGGACACGCCGTCGGTCTGCATCAGGAGATTCTCGACCTTGTCATTCGAGAGACCGGCAGTGAGAAGTCCGTACTGCGGATCACCTATCGGCGTCTGCCGTACACCTATGTCGACAAAGCAGGGACGGTGCTGGCGCGACAGCCCGGCCACGACCGGTTGCAGTCCGACGTCACCCTGGTCAGAACCGAACAGGGATGGCGCGTTGCGACCCAGGTCGACGCCGTCGCCTGAACGCTCGGGATCCGCTCATCATGGATGTCATCACCGATCACCGATCACCGTCGGCATTGGCGATGACCGCGTGCAGAGCGGTGTGGATGTCGGGTTGGGAGAACGCGAAACCAGCTTCGGTGAGTACCTGAGGGATAACTCGTTGGGAGACGAGCACGCCCTCGTCCGCGAAGTCGCCCAGCACGACCCGCAACGCGACAGCGGGTACCGGCAGGATCGCCGGGCGGCGCAGCGTAGAGCTGAGCGCGCGGGTGAATGCCGCGTTGGTGACCGGCTCGGGACTGGTCAGGTTCACCGGGCCGTGAACGGCGTCAGCGGTGAGCAGAAAGCCGATCGCCGCGATCTCGTCGGCCAGGGTGAGCCAGCTCAGCCATTGGCGGCCTGATCCGAGCCTGCCGGCGACACCGAGCCGGAACAGCGGGAGCTGCCTGGCGAGGGCTCCGCCGCGGGCGGCCAGCACGACACCTGAGCGCAGGTGGCACACCCGCACGCCGGCCTGCTCGGCGGCCGCGGTGGCGGCCTCCCACGCGGCCGTGACCTCGGCGAGGAAGCCTGTTCCGGGGGGCGCGGATTCGTCGACTACGCGATCATCGGTGTCGCCGTACCAGCCGACCGCGCTGGCTGAGAGCAGGACCCGTGGCGGCCCGTCCAGACCGGCGAGAGCATCCGCGAGCAGCGTTGTGCCGGCGACCCGGCTGTCGAGGATCTGTCGCTTATAGCTGTCGGTCCAACGATGGTCACCGACCCCGACGCCGGCAAGGTGGACGACGGCGTCGAGGCCGGTCAACGCCGCCGGATCGAGCATGCCGGCGCCGGGATCCCAGGGGATCTCGAAGTTGCCCCTGGGCGGCCGGCGGACCAGGACGCGAACGGTGTGCCCGTCACGGCGCAGCGCCGGGACGAGCGCGGAGCCGATCAGACCGGTGGCGCCGGTGACAGCGATGTTCATTGACCGGATCCTTGCGTGTTCGTGGTGGGTCGGCGAGCCGACCCACCACGACGGAACACCAACGCCGGACCGGGCAGGTGGCGGCCTACCGGCCCAGTTCGGCCTCGAAGGCGCCTTCTTCCAGGCGGCTGCGGACGCTGGTGAGGAAGCGAGCCGCATCGGCACCGTCGACGATCCGGTGGTCGTAGGTGAGCGCGAGATACACCTTCGACCGCACCGCGATGATCTCGCCCAGCTCGGGGTCGTCCACGACCGCGGGCCGTTTGACCACGGAACCGGTGCCGAGGATGCCGACCTGGGGCTGGTTGATGATCGGTGTGTCGAACAGGGCACCGCGGCTGCCGGTGTTGGTCAGCGTGAAGGTGCCACCACCCAGCTCGTCCGGTGACACACGATTGTCTCTGGTCCGGGTCGCCAGGTCGTCTATCTTGCGTGCCATGCCCGTGAGGTTGAGATCCCCGGCGTGGTGGATGACCGGGACGAGCAGCCCCCGGGCGGTGTCCACCGCGATGCCCAGGTGCTCGGTGTCGTAGTAGGTGACGGTCCCCTGCTCGACGTTGACACTTGCGTTGAGATTCGGATGTTCCCGCAGCGCTTCGCAGGCGGCGACCGCGAAGAACGGCAGGAACGACAGCTTCACGCCTTCCCGCGCCTCGAACGCGGCCTTCGTGCGATCCCGCAGGCGCGCGATGCGGGTGACGTCGGCCTCGACGACTGTGGTGAGTTGGGCGCTGACCTGCAGGGACTCGACCATCCGCTGGGCGATGACCGATCGCAGCCGCGACATCTTCTCCGTGCGACCGCGCAGCGAAACCGGCACGGGCGTCACCGGTGCCGGTGCTGGTGCCACAGCCGGTGCCGCAGCCACAGCCGGTGCCGCAGCCACAGCCGGTGCCGCAGCCACAGCCGGTGCCAGTGCTGGTGCCACAGCCGCGGCCATGGGTGCCGCAGCCGTGTCCGCGGCCGTTGGCGTGCGCGCGGCGTCGATGACGTCCTGCTTGCGAATGCGGCCGCCGATGCCCGTGCCCGTCACCGCGGACAGGTCCACATCGTGCTCGGCCGCGAGCCGTCGGACCAGCGGGGTGACATAGGCACCGAGCGATCCGCTGCCGTTGGACGGAGTTTCGGAGCCCGCGTCCGGCGCGAACTCCTGGGCCGGCAGGGCCGCCGGCGGCGTCTGGGCCGCGACCGGCGGGGGAGCTGCCGCAGGCGTCGGTGCCGGTGCCAGCGGGGGTGCCGGAGCCGGCGGGGGCGGTGGCGTCGGCGCGACGGCCGCGGTAGGTGTTGTGGGTGGAGCCTGGGGCGCGGCCTGCCCCGCCGTTGCACCCTCGTCGATGACGGCAAGTTCGACACCGACCTCGACCGTCTCGTCCTCGGCGACCCGGATGGCGCTGATCACTCCGGAGGCGGGCGCTGGGATCTCGGTGTCGACCTTGTCCGTACTGACCTCGAGGAGCGGCTCGTCGGCCTCGACGCGCTCGCCTTCTTTTTTCAGCCAGCGGGTGACGGTGCCCTCGGACACGCTCTCACCCAGACGGGGCATCGTGACGGACACAGACATGGGGTACGACTCCTTCGTGGCGTCCGGCCGTCCGTGGGCGACGGGGAGTGGCCGCGAACGCTGTGGGTCTGTCAGTAACTGATCGACTCAAGGCGACACGATCACGTTTGTCCTGCGCCGCCAGACATTGTGGTTCTAATTGTGGGAGTGCAGCGGCTTGCCGGCGAGGGCGAGGTGTGCTTCGCCGATCGCCTCCGACAGGGTCGGATGCGGGTGGATGAGCTGGGCGACATCGGCGGCGGTGGCCTCCCAGTTCGTGATCAGCTGGGCTTCGGCTATCAGCTCGCCGACCCGGTCGCCGACGATGTGGATGCCCACCACCGGCCCGTCGGGCAGGGCGACCAGCGTGACGGCACCGGTGGTCTGGAGGATCTGCGCCTTGCCGTTGCCGGCCAGATCGTAGGTGTGGGTCACGATCTCTCCGTACAGCTCCGCGGCCCGAGTCGAGGTCAGTCCCACCGATGCCACCTCGGGATGGGAGTAGGTGACCCGCGGAACGTTGTCGTAGTCGACATGCGCCGGGTTCAATCCGGCGAGGTGCTCGGCGAGGAAGATGCCCTCGGCGAATCCGACGTGGGCGAGCTGGAGCCCCGGTCGCAGGTCGCCGAGCGCGGAGACGGTCGGTAGGTTCGTCCGCAGCTCGTGGTCGACCAGGACGAAGCCGCGATCCATCGCGATGCCGACCTCGTCATAACCGAGCCCTTCGGAGACCGGACCGCGCCCGACCGCGACGAGCAGCACTTCGGCCTCGATGGTCGTTCCGTCCTCCAGCGACACCGTGACACCTGCGTCGGTGCTCTTCACACCGGCGAACCGGGCACCCAGGTGCTGTTTGATACCGCGGCGGCGGAACGCCCGCTCCAGCAGCTTGGAGCTGGACTCCTCCTCCAGCGGCACCAGATGGGGCAGTGCCTCGACGATCGTGACCTCGGCACCGAAGGAACGCCACACCGAGGCGAACTCACAGCCGATCGCGCCGGCACCGAGAACCACGGCGGATGCCGGCACGTGGTCGAGCTCCAAGGCGTCGTCGCTGGTGATCACCTGGCGGTGGTCGATCTCCAAGCCGGGCAGCGACTTCGACTGCGACCCGGTCGCGAGCACCACATGGCGGCCGGAGATGACCCGGTCGCCCACGGCAACGGCGGTGGGCGACACCAGCCGTCCGTGACCCTCGATGACCTCGATGCCGCGGCCCTTCACCAGGCCGGCGAGGCCCCGGTAGAGCTTGCTGACCACCGAGTCCTTGTAAGCGTTGACCTTCGTGATATCGATTCCGTCGAAGGTCGATCGGATCCCGTAATTCTCGCTCTCGCGGACATTATCCGCGATCTCCGCCGAGTGCAACAGGGCCTTGGTCGGAATGCACCCGCGATGCAGGCAGGTTCCGCCCAACTTGCCCTTTTCGATCAGAGCGACGTCCAGACCGAGCTCGGCGGAGCGCAGGGCCGCAGCGTAACCGCCGCTACCGCCACCGAGGATGACAAGGTCTACGGGACCGGCCGCAGAGTCCACCACGCCAGGCGTCCCTTCTCGTTGACTGGATGGGATGCGTTCAGTCTTTCATGCCGCAGGACGGATGTATCGCAGGTCCCGGCAACTGTGGTCCATGACGCCGGGTATTTTTCTGTGCCACTTCCGCTCGTTGCCCGCTACTCGCCGGTAATCTGTTTGTCAGGCTCGGAGCGGGGCGCCGACTCCCCGGCGATGTTCTCGGCCAGCTGGAGCAAGGTTCGGACGATCACACCGGTGCCGCCCTTCGGGGTGTGACCGTAGGGTTCGCCCGCGTTCCAGGCGGGCCCGGCCATGTCGATGTGCGCCCACGGAATGTGATCAGGTACGAAGGCGCTCAGGAAGTGCGCGGCCACCAGCATGCCGCCATCGCGGCTGCCGCCGCCGCCGACGTTGGCGAGGTCTGCGACGGCCGAGTCGAGGACCTTGCGCAGCTCTGGTGGCAGTGGCATCGGCCACACCGCCTCGCCGGTCTCGCCGGCCGCGGCGACGACCTGTTCGACCGCGTCGTCACGGCCCATGACCGCGCTGGTGCGCTGGCCCAGAGCCACGATCTGCGCGCCGGTGAGCGTTGCCACGTCCACCAGCAGGCCGGGGGAGTCCGCCGCGGCGCGGGCGATGGCGTCGCCGAGCACAAGCCGTCCCTCGGCATCGGTGTTGAGGACCTCGACCAGGGTGCCGCCCCGCAGGGTCAGGACGTCGCCCGGCCGGATCGCGTCCCCGGATGGCATGTTCTCGGCCAGCGGGATCCACGCGTTGACGGTGACCGGCACGTTCAACCGGGCGGCCGCGATGACGGCCGCGAGCACGCCGGCGGCGCCGGCCATGTCGGTCTTCATCCATTCCATCGCGCCCGCGGGCTTGAGCGACAGGCCGCCGGAGTCGAAGGTGATGCCCTTGCCGACAAGGGTCAGCGCGGGCGGGCCGGTCGGGTCCGCACCGGCGGGCCGCCAGGACAGGTGGACGAGCCTCGGCGGGTTCACCGAACCCTGGCCCACCCCGAGAATGCCACCGAAACCCTCGTCCGCCAGTGCCTTTTCGTCGAGTACCGCAACATCCACACCGACCTCGGCGCCATGGCGGGCGGCGATCTCGGCGAACACCGCGGGCGGTAGGTGCCCGGGCGGGGTGTTGACCAGATCCCGGGCCAGGGCGACGGCGTCGGCTGCTATAGCAGCCCTGCGCACGGTATCGGTGGCGGCGGGCTCGGCGGCGTCGTCCACGACGAACGTGATCTCCCCTACCGGCGGACGCCGGTCGGACCGGGACCGGGTCCGGAACGTGTCGAAGGCGTAGGCGCCGAGCAGCGATCCCTCGACGACGGCCCGCAGCTGGTCTGGTCCGGGCGGGCTGACCGCCAGGGCGAGGGTGGTCGCGACGCGGGCGGTGCCGGCGAGTGCGCGCACGGCGGCGCCCGACGCCCGGCGCAGCGTTTCGTGGTCGACGTCAACCTGGTCGACGTCAGCGTGGCTGGTGACGGGGCCGAGGCCGACCGCGACCACGATGGGGACCGGGAGCATGCCGAGCGTGGCGAAGCGGACGAGGTCGCCGGCCTTGCCGGTCGCGCCGAGGTCGGCCAGGACCTGGGCCAAGCGGCCACCGAGCGCCACGTCGAGCGTCTGGGTACCGCCCAGTGGCACCGGCCCGTTCTTGCCCGCCGCGATACCGATCACCAGCGCATCGGTATCAAGATCCAGAATGGATGATGTCGTCACGACAGTCGCGGTCATGGCGCGAGACTACGGAACACGGTGTGGGACGGGGTTAGCCTGCCCGTATGGGTGAGCTGCTGCGGTCTCCGCTGCACGACAGGCACGTTGCGCTGGGCGCCAAGCTGGCCGACTTCGGCGGCTGGGAGATGCCCATCGAGTATCCCGGCGGGGGGGTGCTCAAGGAACACGCGGCGGTCCGGTCGGCGGTCGGGATCTTCGATGTCAGCCACCTCGGCAAGGCCCGCGTCCACGGCCCCGGTGCCGCGGTCTTCGTGAACGCGACCCTCACCAACGATCTTTCTCGGATCGGTCCCGGCCAGGCCCAGTACACGCTGTGTTGCGACGATGAGACCGGCGGCGTCGTCGACGACCTCATCGCCTACCTGTACTCCGACTCGGAGGTCTTCCTCGTCCCCAACGCGGCCAACACCGAGCAGGTCGTCCGCCGGCTCGACGCCGCGGCCCCGCCCGAAGTGGCCGTTGACAACCTGCACACCGCCTTCGGCGTGGTGGCTGTGCAGGGACCGCGTTCGGCGGAACTGATGGCGGCGCTGGGCCTGCCCGTCGGCGGGGCCTACATGAGTTTTGCCGGGGCCTGTTGGCCGGGTGCCGGTGCCGGTGCCGGTGCCGACGTGATCGTCTGCCGGTCGGGCTACACCGGCGAGCACGGCTTCGAGATCGTGTCCGACTGGGCGGACACGCCCGCGCTGTGGGATGCGCTGACGGCGGCGGGCACCCCGCTCGGGATGCTGCCCTGTGGCCTCGGCGCCCGCGACACCCTGCGAACCGAGATGGGTTACCCGCTGCACGGTCAGGACCTGTCGATGTCGATCACCCCGGTACAGGCGCGGGCGGGTTGGGCGGTGGGCTGGGGCAAGCCGCGCTTCTGGGGTCGGGACGTGCTGCTGGCGGAACGGGCCGCCGGCCCGGCGCGGCAGCTGTGGGGGCTGCGCGCGACCGACCGCGGCATCCCGCGGCCGCACATGACGGTGTACGGCTCGCAGGCAGTGCCCGTCGGTGAGGTCACCAGTGGGACGTTCTCGCCGACCCTGCGAACCGGCGTCGGCCTGGCCCTGCTCGACCGTCGGGTCGGTGCGGGCGACACCGTCGGGGTGGATGTGCGTGGACGGCGCTCGACGATGACGGTTGTGCGGCCGCCGTTCGTCGACGCGTCCCCGAAGTAGGCCTGCCCCGGCAGGCCCGAGGCAGGCCCCGGAGCTCCTCACCGGGTGCTGAGGTGGATCCGCACGTCCGCGGGGATGTTCAGCGTCATGAACACCAGCGTGACCGTTGCCGTGACCTCGACGAGGGCGCCGAGCACATCTCCGGTGACACCACCGAGGTAGCGGACGAGGAACCGGCGCAGCAGCCAGCCCGCGACCGTCCCGACGGCGACGGCCGTCACCGCGCGGACCGCACCCCCGGCGTCCCCACCGTCGAGGTCGACGCGCCCGGCCAGGGCGGCGACGGCGACCACAGCGGCACCGGAGCAGGCCGCCTGCCACGGCGCCACGGTGCGGGCGACGAGCGCGCCGAGCCCGGTCGGGTGCGCGGCTGGCGCGCGGACGCAGGCGAGCGTCGCCGCGAGCCGTCCGGTCATGGCGGCCACCACGATCGACACGGTGCCCCGGTGCTCGCCGATCGTGAGTGACAGGGCACTGACCTGGACGAGTACCGCGAACACCACGGCCAGCGCGCCGAACGCACCGAGCCGGGAGTCGCGCATCGCGGCCAGGGCACGGTCCTGGCCGGCGCCGAACCCGTCGGCCACGTCGGCGAGCCCGTCCAGGTGCAGGCCCCGGGTCAGCCATGCCAGCGTGGCGATTCCCACCGCGGCCGGGAGCAGCGTCTCCGCCGGTTGGCCGGGCTGCGTTGTGAAGATCCCTAGGATGGCCACAGCCACGGCGGTGATGACACCGAGGGTGAGGCCGACCAGCGGTGCGATCGCCATGGCGCGCCCGATGGTGCGCCGGTCGAGGGCGACCGGTCCAGGGACGGGCAGTATCGACAGCAGTGAGAAGATGGTCCTGATTGGCACGTCTCAGGTAGCGGCCGCGGCGGGCTCGTCGTCCGCGGCGGGTACTGTTTCCGCTTCCGCGCTGTCGTTCACCTCAGCCTGTTTGTCGCTGACCCCGGCCTGGTCGAAGGTGGCCATGTCGGCGAGCGTCGCCTGCGCGGCCACCAGCAGGTTGACGGCGAGCAGCGCCCCGGTGCCCTCACCGAGGCGCAGACCGAGGTCCAGCAGGGGATCGAAGCCGAGCGAGGCGAGCGTGAGGTGCTGCGCGGGTTCGGTCGACCGTGTTCCGGCAACCCACCATGCCTTCGACCCCGGCGCGTAGGCTTCGGCGGCCAGCGCGGCGGCGCAGATGACGACGCCGTCGAGCACCACCGGGGTGCGCCGGACGGCGGCCTGGGTCAACAGGCCGGTGAGGGCGGCCAGGTCCGCGCCACCGATCACTCGAAGGAGCGCCGCCGGGTCGTCGGCGAAGGGCCGACCGCGGCGCATCGCGTCCCGGATCGCGGCGGTTTTGAGCATCCATCGGGCGTCGTCGATGCCGGTTCCGCGGCCGACCACGTCGATCGGCTCGCGGTCGAGCAGGGTGGCGACGATCGCCGCGGACGCGGTGGTGTTCCCGATCCCCATCTCGCCGGGGACCAGCAGGTCGGCACCGGCGTCCACCTCCTCGTCGGCGATCATGCGGCCGATGTCGAACGCGCGGGAGGCCTCATCCGCGGTCAGGGCGTCCTCGACGTCGATCCGCCCGCTGCCGCGCCGGACCCGGTAGCGCTGCGCCGGCGCGGTCCCGTCCACTCCGCCGGGGGCGGTCGGTTCGTCGGTGTCCACGCTGACGTCCACCACCCGCACGGACGCGCCGACGGTGCGGGCCAGGACGTTCACCGCCGCGCCACCGGCGACGAAGTTCGCCACCATCTGGGCGGTGACCTCCGAAGGGAACGCGGAGACACCCATCTGCGCGATGCCGTGGTCACCGGCGACGATGATCGCCCGGATGCGCTGGAATGGCCGCGGCGGGCACACTCCCTGCGTGCCGGCAAGCCAGATCGAGACCTCCTCCAGGCGCCCGAGGGCGCCCGGAGGTTTGGTCAGTACCGTCTGCCGCTGCCGGGCGGCGTTCATGGCGTCGGTGTCGAGTGCGGGGGCTGGGGTCTGCACAGGGTCCTTACTACCTGATGAGCAACTGGTGGCCGGGCAGGAGGTGCTCGGACAGCGTCATCGCGGCATCCACGCTGCTCGAACCACAGCGGACATCGGGCGGACATCTCCTTCAGATCTTGGATCAATCGCTACGGTTCGGCCACTACCGGGCCTCCGACGGGGTGGAGGTGGACCTCGTCATCGAGAATGGCCAGAACGAGGTCTTCGCGGTGGAGGTGAAGGCGGGCGGATCGTATCGCGGGGAGGATCTCCGCGGGCTGGTTCAGCTTCGGGACCGCGTTGGCGACAGGTTCGTCGCGGGCGTGCTCGCCTATACCGGGGAGCGTGCCGCGCGCGTGGCAGACCGGCTCTACCTGGTGCCGGTCGACACCCTCTGGCGGGAACCCGAAGAATGACGCCGACGATCGTCCCAGACGTCAGGGACCGGGCGCCACGCTGCCGGCGGCGATGTAGTGGGCGTTGCGGCCGGTGGTGGAGCCCCGGACGAGCAGTTCCGGGACGAAGCGGTCGAGTGCGCGGTTCGCACCGGTCTGCGTGAGGCCGGTCAGAGTCGCGTAGTCACCGCTGGTGATACGATCATGGGCGGAAAGCCACGCCTGGACGACGTCCGGGCTGTTGTTCTGGTTGGGCCGGCGGTAGGGCAACAGACCCCGTCCGACCGGTTTCCCCGCGGTGGCCTGGTCGTTCTCCAGCCGGCGGAACACGGCCGCGGACAGCATCCAGACGTCCTTGTACGGCTCGATGAGCACGTTGTCATCGATGCGGGTGGCGCAGGCTGTCTCCAGCGCGCTCCGCGCGTCATTCGCGTCGGTTTGCAGCGCGCGCGCCGCACTGTCGAGGGTGAGAAACGGCCGGTGCAGCAGTTCGTAGAAGATCACGGCGATCCGCACGTCGCGACGGCGCGCCACCGGTTGCACGGATTCCATCAGCGACATCACCGGCACGACCGGCGTTCCGCCCGTCAGGCGGGTCCGCACGGCCGGCCCGGCTATCTCGATGATTCGCGGGGGCCTGTGACCCAATGAGATCATTTCTCGGTACATGCGGTCGACACCGACACCCTGCTTCTCCACCAGCCGCAGCGCACGGCAGAGATCAGACAGGGCCGGGTAGCGGGCGTACCTGCGGGAAAGCACGGTGTCCTGGGTCACGCCGCCGGCAAAGCCGCCGGGGCTTTCCACCTCGAGAACGTGGTCGTGGTCGAACCAGATCACAGTGACCGGATCCGGACGCATCCAGTCGCGGTGTACGAGCCCGTTGAGCAGGGCCTCGCGCACAGAACGAGGCGGGATCTGCCGGACGGGGATCTCGGCGAACCCGCGGTGGACGGTGGTCGCGACGTTGAACGCCAGGAGATCGCTTTCGACCGCGGCGAGCTGTTCGATGAGGGCCAGCCCGGAAAGATCGGTCGGTGGGTTGAGAACATCACCGCCGGGGACGTCGAACCGGGTCAGCTCGATGAGCGACCGTGGTGCCGGGCAGAAGAGCAGCACGCCGGCCTGGGTGAGGGCGCCGTCCGGGCGCAGGACACCGAGGCGCTGGAGCAGTTCGGTGTCGGTGGCATCGGCCGTTTCGTCGTCGTTGCCGCTGATGAGATAACGGCGGGCCACCACGAGGGCGCCCAGGGCGACGTCGGTGATCGTCCGTCCGGTCACCGCGGCCATCACGTCCAGCGCCGTCGAACCGGTCGACCTACGCACCGGGGGGTAGGCGGGAGCTGAACGGGATCACAGGCGTTCCGGTGCGGCAATACCGAGGAGGTTCAGGCCACGGCGCAGCGTTGCGGCGCTCAGTCGGCACAGCGCGATGCGATTGCCGCGCGTCGGTTGCGCCGCGGACAGGACGGGGCAGGCTTCGTAGAAATCGGTGAATGCCTTCGCCAGGTCGTAGAGGTAGCCGCAGAGCTGGTGGGGTTCGAGCGCCTGGCCGACGTCGGTGAGTGTGTCGCCGAAGGCGTCCAACGCGAGTATCAGCGCGCGTTCGGCGGGATGCAGTACAAGCGCGGTATCGACATCGGCGGATTCATCGTCGGCTTTGCGGAGAATGGAGCAGATCCGCGTGTGCGCATACTGAAGGTACACGCCGGTGTTCCCGGTGAAGGACACCATTCGCTCGACGTCGAAGGTGTAGTCCTTGGTGCGGGAAGTGGACAGGTCCGCGTATTTGACCGCGCCGATACCCGCCTGTTCGGCGATCTGGTCGAGCTCGGCCGGGGCGAGATCGTGAGATTTCTCGGTGACGATTTCCCGGGCCCGCCCGACGGCGGTGTCGAGCAGGTCCATCAGTTTGACCGTGTCACCCGAGCGGGTCTTGAACGGACGCCCGTCGGGACCGAGCACGGTTCCATAGGAGAGGTGTGTGACGTCGATGTCGTCGGTGAGCCAACCGGCGCGCCG
The DNA here is from genome assembly GCF_963555915.1 of Protofrankia sp. Cas4. NCBI lineage: Bacteria > Bacillati > Actinomycetota > Actinomycetes > Frankiales > Frankiaceae > Protofrankia > Protofrankia sp. Cas4. The sequence goes on along the minus strand of NZ_CAUVXL010000190.1, from coordinate 13,348 downwards.
GGCGGCTTCGAACACGAGTCGGAAGTGCAGTGCCTGGCGGGCGTCGACGACATAGAGAATCCGGTCGGCCTTGAGTTCGCGGATGCGGTAGCGGATCGTCGCGAGGTCGGTGGTGTCGTATCCGTAGCCGCCGTCGGTCTTACGGACCATCAGCGGTACCGGATCGCCGTCCGGGCCGGTGATGTCGGCGGAGAACACGCACAGCGCGCCGTCGCTTGCCACCGCGATACCGGCCTGGGTGAGTTCGTCGACGACTTCGGGCAGCCATGGGTTGTAGAAGGACTCGCCCGCCGAGTCGGCGGCGGTGAGAAGCACACCGAGCCGCTGGTAGATCTCGCTGAATGCGAACTCCGACTCGGCGACGATCTCCCGCCACCGGGTGACGGTTGCCTCATCGCCGGCCTGCAACGCGACAACGCGACGCCGGGCCCGGTCGGCGAAGTCAGGATCAGCGTCGAACACGGCCCGGGCGGCCCGGTACAGGGTATTGAGCGCGGAGACGGCCGACGTGCCGTCGGCGAGTTCGTCGCGGTGCCACGCGACGTCGGGATGGCTGTCGAGGTACTCGATGAGCATCCCGAACTGGGTGCCCCAGTCGCCGAGATGGTTCTGGCGGAGCACATCCGCGCCGAGGAAGGCGAGCACGCGGGACAGACAGTCACCGATGATCGTCGTCCGGAGGTGACCGACGTGCATCTCCTTGGCGATGTTCGGACCGGAGTAGTCGATGACCGTGCGGCGGCCCTGCTGCGGTGTACCGACCCCGAGGTGATGGCTTGCCAGCCGTGCCGCCACCGCTCGCCAGAGCGCGGTGTCGGACATGACCAGGTTGACGAATCCCGGTCCGGAGACGGTGACGGCGGCCACCAGGGCACCGGTCCCGGCTTCGGCCTCGCCTTCGGTGTCGCGGCGCAGGGTATCGGCCACGGACGCGGCCAGGTCGGCGGGCTTGCGGCGGGCGCGTTTGGCCAGCGCGAGCGCGGCGTTGGACTGGAAGTCCGCGTGCTCGGAGTGGCGGACCACCGGGTCCGCCCCCGCGAGCTCGGGCAGCGCCCGGTCGATCGCGCCGGAGACGGCGGCCTCGACCTGCCTGCGCAGCGACGGCACCTCGTGATCGTTCAAGCCCACAACCTCCCGCACGTTCTCCCGCATGTTTTTTCGAACTCCTTCATTCTTCCAGGCCGATCCGCAGATCACGGCAGGTGCTGGAGCACGGGTCAGCGTAGGCGGGTGGGGATGCCGGCAACAACGTGCCAGACTTCGTCGGACTCGGCCGCGATCGCGGCGTTCAGGCGTCCGAGTGCGTCGCGGAATCGGCGTCCCACCACGGTCGCAGGCACGATGCCCGAGCCGACCTCGTTGGTCACCGCGACCACGTGGCGACGGGTGTTGCGCCAGGCGGTGACCAGCTCGTCGACGCGGGCCGGCCAGTCTCCGTCGAGGTGGGCGGTCAGCCACAGCGTGAGGCAGTCGACGAGCAGGGGTGAGCCCTCGACGCGCAGCAGGGGCACCAGATCGGTGGTCTCCGCCGTCGTCCAGTGCGACGGCCGGCGCGTGGCGTGGGCGTGCACCCGGGCGGCCCACTCGGCGTCGCCGGGGGTGACCGGCCCCGCCGTGGCCGCGTACACAACACCCGGCCAGGCGGCCAGGCGTTGCTCGGCTGTCACGGATTTGCCGGACCGGGCACCCCCTGTGACCAGGACGCGGTACGGCCTGGGCAGCGGCCCCAGCCGCACCGCGTCCTGGTCAGGACGTGTTCGCCGCGTTCGCCGCGTTCCGCGGAACGCAACGGCCGGGTCCGGATCCGGTGCAGTGGCCGGCGCGCCGGCAGGCGCGGTGGCCGGCGTGATGTCGAGCACGGTCCCGTCGGGGTGCACCTGCGCGCCCATGAACGCCAACCGCTGGGCGAGCGCATCCCCGGGCGGGTTACGGTGGCTCAGGTGGACGGCGATGACCAGGGTCGTGTCGACCACCGCGTCGCGTTGCCGTAACTGCGCGAGGACGTTCGCGAAGCCGGGCAGGTCCAAGTGGTCACCGAACCCCGGGCGGTCACCGTTGTTCTCCTCCATCAGCACCACGTCGAACGCCCGACCGGTGAGTGCCTCCAGGGTCTGGCGCGGCAGCGGCGCGCCGGTGTCACACGCGTAGAGCAGCCGTCCGCCGTCCGGTGTCGTCACGTCGTAGAGCACCGCCGGCCCGATGACCGCGTCCCCGTGGTTGGCGGCCACCGGCCGGATCTCGAAGCCACCGAGTCTCAGCACGTCGCCCGCGAGCGCCGGGTGGAACCGAAGCGGTCCAGATCCACCTGAGCCACCGGCGACCTGATCGGCATCCATATCGACATCCGTGACGTCCCACGGGCCCACGAAGGCGCGGCAGGCCTCCAGACAGGCCGGTGGCCCGACGACGTCCAGCGGCTGGTCGGCCACGGTTGTCCACGCCCGCCACATCAGCGCCGCGGGCCCGGTGTGGTCGGGGTGGGCGTGGCTGAACAGCAGGTGCCGCACGCCTGCGAGCCGCACCCCGAAACGGGTGGCGGCCCGCGGCACGTCCGGCCCACAGTCGATGAGCATGACCTCGTCGAGGAGGACCGCGGTCTGGGTGCGTACCTCGTGTTCCCGCGCCCAGCGGCACGACGCGCATTCACACCACGGATTGGGCCAGCCGTCGGCCGATCCGGTGCCGAGCAGTCTCAGCCGCACGCGGGTGACGTTCTCACGCCGGCGGCTCCTGCGGCTCGGCGCGGGGGTGGGCATGGGGGTGGGGGTGGCGCTTGCGGTCGGCCAACGTCATGATGGTGATGACGAGTCCAAGCAGCAGGATCGCGCCGATCGTGACCAGGCCGACCGCCCACCACTCCATCGGCGCCTTGGTCGACCCGACGGTTTCGGCGAGCACTGTCATCCCGGTGACCGTTGTCGTCCCGGAGAACGTTGGCATGACGCCATCTGAAGCTGTGAACACGGCTTCCTTCCTCTGTTCGACACGTCCACCCGTCCGCCGGATCGTACGGGCGCCGGATCGTACGGGCGCCGGCCGGAGAGCACCGGCCGGCGGTTCACGACTTTCGCACGCCGGTGCTCTGCGGCGAAATGGATAGGCTCAGGGTGTGCGACCGGTCACGCCTTGCCGGAGATCAGGACAGGACCTCGACGGGGCATCGGATGCCCGGGGCCTGGGCGAGCCGCTTGTCGGTCGTGTCGCGCTCCCGGTTGTGTCGCGCTCTCGGTTGTGTCGCGCTCTAACACGGGCCGGGAGGGTGGCCGGGATGGGCCGCCGGAGTGCTGACCGTGTTGGATAGAGCCTGCCTATCCAGAGAAGATGACCCTGGCAGGAGGACGACATGGACGGGACGACAGAGGGGGACCATGCGGTGAGCTGGACGTGGCGTTTCGAGGCCGAGGACGGTGCCGCGGTCGCGGCCGGGCCTGCGGGTGCGTCCTTGTCGGAGTCGTTCCCGACCCAGAGCGACGCCGAGACCTGGTTGGGGGAGACCTGGCGGGAGCTGCTGGAGGCCGGCGTCCAGCAGGTGGTGCTGGAAGACGCCGGCCGCAAGGTCTACGGCCCGATGAGCCTCCGTTCCGTGGACTAGCCGGTCATACGGCATCCGGGTCGGTCACGATCACATCGCTGAGCACCGCGTCGATCCAAGCCAGGATCTCCTGGTCCAGCTTTACTCCCGACGCCTTGACGTTCTCCTCGACCTGCTCCGGTCGGGATGCTCCGATGATCGCCGAGGCCACGTTGTCGTTCTGCAGCACCCAGGCGACGGCCAGCTGTGCCGGGGACAGGCCGACGTCGGCCGCTACGGGTAACAGGTCCTGGACCCGGGCGAGAATCTCGTCCCGCAGCAGGCGTCGGATGACACCCGAGCCGGCCTCACTGACCGCGCGGGTGTGCTCGGGCCGCGGCGCTCCCGGCAGGTACTTGCCGGTGAGTACACCCTGCGCCACCGGTGACCAGACGATCTGGGCGATGCCGGCGGCGCGGGATGTCGGGATGACCTCGGACTCGATCGTCCGCCACAGCATCGAGTACTGCGGCTGGTTGGAAATGATCTGGTCGTAGCCGGCCTGCGCGGCGATCCGTACCGCGTCGGCGATCTGCGCGCCGGTCCACTCCGAGACACCGACGTAGAGCACCTTGCCGGCCCGCACCAGGTCGTCGAAGGCCCGCAGGGTCTCCTCCAACGGCACGGTCGGGTCGTAGCGGTGTGCCTGGTAGAGATCGAGATGGTCGGTGCGCAGCCGCCGCAGCGAGGCGTGGCAGGACTCGATGATGTGCTTGCGCCCCAGACCGCGGTCGTTCGGGCCGGGTCCGGTCGGCCAGAACACCTTGGTTAACAACTCGTAGGATTCGCGGCGTATCCCGTCCAGCGCCTCGCCCAGCACAACCTCGGCCTTCGTGCCCGCGTACACGTCGGCGGTGTCGAAGGTGGTGATCCCGTTGTCCAGAGCAGCGTGCACGCACGAGATCGCCTGATCCCGCTCGATCTGATCACCGTGGGTGATCCAGTTGCCGTACGCGATTTCACTGACGCTCAGTCCGCTGCGTCCCAGCCGTCGATGCTCCACATAACCACCCTATGATTTACGGCCCAGGGCCGAGGCTCGGGTGATACCCGGATGCCCCGGCCCCGGGCCGGGAACCCGGCGCGGCGAGCAGGTCAGCGTGGTCCGGCACCAGCCGGGACGGATGCGGCGATGGTCGCCGCCGGTTCGGCCAGGTAGGCATATGGCAGTTGAACAGTGGAACTGCTGGCGGCGGTTCCGGCCGGGGTGGCATTACCGAAGTCGTTCGGGTGGTCGGACGACAGGATGGCAGTCCCGGGCTCCGTGCTGTAGCCGGTTGTGATCACCGGGGTGCCGACGCCGCGGAAGACGTTGGACTCAAGGAGAACCACCGCACCCATCCGCGAGTTGACGGCGGTGTCGGCTGTCTGGAACACGTTGTCGTAGACGTGGCCGGTGCCAAAGCGCAGGCTCGGCAGCCGTGAGTTCACGTTGGTGAACCAGTTGTGATGGATGGTGACATGCAGTTTGCCCCGGTCGGCGGTGTCGTCGTCACTCGCGCTGATGAGCATCACTTTGTAGTGGTCGTGAAACCGGTTCCACGACACGGTGACGAGATCGGAAGCCTTCGTGATGTCGAGCAGGCCGTCGTAGTAGTCCTTGCCGTGCGTCATGTCGCTGGAGAGGTCGTTCTGAGTGATCCACACATGCTGGGAGCCGTAGACGCTGATCGCATCGGTGCCCGTTGCCAGGCTGATGGTCAGGTTGCGCACGATCACGTTGGTCACATTGCGGATGTTCAGCCCGCCACCGGTGAGACCAGCGCCCTTCGCAGCCCCGACGATTGTCTTGTTCGAGGCGACCTTGATCTGACCGGTGAGTGCGATCACTCCGGTGACCGTGAGTACGTACGGTTGGTCCGCGCCGGCGTACCTGGCGAGGTCCGCCGCGGTCGTGACCGTCACCGTGGCCCCGGCCACGCCACCGGTCGTGCCGGCGGCAAAGCCGTCGGCCGTCGGTGCCGGCACGGCCGCGCCTGAACTGGATGGCCCTGCACTGGCTGATGTCATGCCGGTCGGCGGAACAGCTGTGGATGCGTTCACGGCTGTCGTCGGTGTGGCTGGGGCGGCGGACGGTGATGTTCCAGCCGCCGGCCCGGCCACACCGGACGCGCTCGATGTCGCTGCTGGGCCGCCGGCCGGAAGATTCGGCTCGCATGCGGCCAGAACGACCAGAGCGACCGCGGTCAGCAGGTATACGGTTGTGCGTTTCACGTACTACCCCTCGATAAGGGGCGTCGCCCTCCCCCTGGACGGGGCCGCACGGCCACCGCCCACGCCGCCAGGACGATGCGGTCCGGTCGTTGCCGGTCAGGACCGGCGTCCGTCCGAACAGCGTAACGTACCGAAGAGTAGTACTACGAGGTTTTTTAGACGCATCCGACCCCGTTGCCGCATTTAGTCCCAGATCTTCTTTGGCTGGGCCCGATTTGTCGCCCGATGTGTCGCCCGGGCGAGTCCGGCCGGGTCAGCGGCCGCTGCCGGCGCGGGTGACCCGGGGCCGCGGCATCCGCCAGCGGGCCGGTAGTAGGGCGCGTTGCACGCTGTACGCGCGCACCTTGACCGGTGAGTCCGGGTACTTCTCGCCAACCCTGCGGCTGACCTGGCGGGACAGCACGATCGAGTCGACGGCCACGGCGAGGATGCCCAGCAGCATCAGGTAGGTGGCGATCAGCCGGATGTACACGTTGGGGACGAGCCCGCCGACGAAGTACACCGCGGCGGCGGCGAGGAAGAACGGCCCCACATTGCGGCGGGCGTCGACGAAGTCCCGGGCCAGTACGCGCTCGGGGGCACGCTCGCGCGGGGGCAGCTTGCTGACATCCCCCGACATCATCGCAGTCCGGTACTCCTGGGACTGGCGACGTCGCTCGCCGCGGGAGTTCGCCCGGGTGTCCTTACCCGACCCCGGGGTCGCCAAGGCGCTGCCGCCGCGGGCGCGGGCCGCGCGGGCGTCGCTGCGCTTGGGGGTGGGGCGTCCCTTACCCGACCCGTTCCCACTACCGACGGGGGCGCCCGCCTGGGCCGGCTCACCGCTGGTCGGGCCGGCGGCTGACGGGTCGGTGGGTGCGCCCGGCGCCGTCGTACGTCGTTTCAACAGGGCCATCAGGGGAGCGCCAGCATCTGGTCAAGGGCCTTTCGGGCATGTGTCGCGACATCGGGATCGACCGTGATGCGGTTGACCGTCTCGCCGCGCACGAGGGACTCGAGTGCCCACACGAGGTGGGGCAGATCAATACGGTTCATCGTCGAGCAATAGCACACCGTACGGTCCAGGAAGGCGACGGTCTTGTCGGGATGCCGGTTCGCGAGCCGTTGCACCAGGTTCAGCTCGGTGCCCACGGCGAACGCGCTGCCCGGCGGTGCCTCGTCGACGACTCTGATGATGTATTCCGTCGATCCGATCATGTCCGCAGCGGTGACGACCTCATACTGGCACTCCGGATGAACCAGCACGGTGACGCCGGGTATGCGGGCGCGGACGTCGTCCACGCACGCGCGACTGAACCGGCCGTGCACCGAGCAGTGGCCTCGCCACAGGATCATCCGCGCGTCGCGCAACCGGGCCGCCGCAACACCGCCACCCGGGCGGTGCGGGTTGTAGACCACGCAGTCCGCACGTGCCATACCCATCTCCAGCACCGCCGTGTTGCGGCCGAGATGCTGGTCGGGCAGGAACAGCACCCGCTCGCCGCGGCGCTTGGGCCCGAACGCCCACTGCAGTGCCCGCCGGGCATTGGACGAGGTGCAGATCGTGCCGCCGTGCCGCCCGGTGAACGCCTTGATCGCGGCAGTGGAGTTCATGTAGCTGACCGGGACGGTACCTTCGGCGAGCCCGGCGTCGGCCAGCGTCTCCCATGCCTGCTCGACCTGTTCGAGCGCGGCCATGTCGGCCATGGAGCAGCCGGCGGCGAGGTCGGGAAGGATCACCTGCTGGTGGTCGCCGGTGAGGATGTCGGCGCTTTCGGCCATGAAGTGCACGCCGCAGAAGACGATGTGGCCGGCTTCGGGGCGTCCGGCGGCCTGCTGAGCGAGCCTGAACGAGTCGCCGGTCACGTCCGCGAAGGCGATGACCTCGTCCCGCTGGTAATGGTGCCCGAGTACGAAGACGGAGGCGCCGAGCGCAGCCCGGGCCGCGGCGGCGCGCTCAACCAGGTTCGGATCGGATGCCGGCGGCAGCGCACCGGGGCAGTCGACCCCACGCTCGCTGTCGGGATCGGCACCGCGACCCAGCAACAGCAGCGTGAGCGGATTCGGTGGGAGTTGCAGCGGCGTGATGGCGGCGCGGTCGAGCGCGGGGTTGATCGTCATGCTCGCTCCTCCGGTCGACCGGCCGACCGGCTCGCTCGGGGCCTGCGGGCGCGCACCGTTGAGTCCTGATTGTGCGCCCGCCGGCCACCGGGAGGTGGTCTGGCAGCCTTCTCGTAGACGAATGGTCGACACGACTCTAACTCGCCGGGCACGCACGTGCCGTCGTCGACCGGAGGAGTTCACGATCACAGCTCTTCGCGCTGTGCTTGGTCGTCCGCTGAGGTCCTGCGTACGATGGGAAGGCGATCGCGGCATGCGGTGTTGTGAGTAGGTGTTGTAGATGACGGCTACCGCCGCGATGGCATGAACGGCGACATTCGTACGAATGGCGATATTTACCGACATCTCGTGCGGTTGCACACAGAGTGCACACGCAATGTGGGTAGACGAATACCGGCCACACTTGACAACAAGGGCTCGACCGGCCTTCGGATGCGCGATCATGAGTTCTTTCGCGCAGGCGTGGGCCCCAAGGGAACCTAGGGAGCAGTCTCCATGACCGTCCAGGACGCGACGACTGACACCGTGACCGGCACGGACACAGCGACCGGGCCGACCACCGTCATCCTGACCGACGTGGCCGCGAGCAAGGTGAAGAACCTGCTTGAGCAGGAAGGTCGTGACGACCTCCAGCTGCGGATCGCCGTGCAGCCCGGCGGCTGCTCCGGCATGCGCTACCAGCTCTTCTTCGACGAGCGTCAGCTCGACGGCGACACTGTCCTGGACTTCTCGGGTGTCAGGGTCGCGGTCGACCGGATGAGCACCCCGTACCTCGGTGGCGCGAAGATCGATTTTGTCGACACGATCGAGAAGCAGGGCTTCACGATTGACAACCCCAACGCGGCGGGTTCCTGCGCCTGCGGCGACTCCTTCCACTGATCCGGGCGCTGCGGGTCGGGATGCGTCCCGGTCTGACCTTCCAGCGGTAGTAGCTGGTGACGCCCGTGTCGACCGGTCACCGGTCGACACGGGCTCGGTCGCGGGCCTACGGGTCGGAGACTGTTGCGGAGATCACCCCGCATCTGCCGGTCGCTCTAGGAGAGCCGGTGGACGGCTTAAGAGAGCCGGTGGACGAGGTAGGCCGTCCCTCCGTCGGCAAGCTCGCGGGTCGAGATCAGCTCCTGGGCACGCATCCGGCACCAGGCAGGGACGTCATGCGCGGCCGCAGGGTCGTCCGCCCACAGTTGCAGGTCTGCGCCGACGTCGATGTCGCGGATGCGGCGTGCGAGTTCGATGATCGGTAGCGGGCACCGTCGTCCACGCGCGTCCACCGTGAGGCGGGCGCCGTTCCACGCAGCGTCCCAGGCGCTGTGGTCGCGGTCGCTGTGGTCGTCACGGTCGGCCGATCTCACAGGCCGACGGCCCCGGCCCGCTCGCGGACCCGGGCAACCGCCTCGGGTAGGACCGCCAGCAGGGCGTCCACATCCGCACTGTCGGATTCGCGGCCGAACGACACCCGGATGTTGCCCTGGGTCAGTACACCCATCGCGGCCAGCACGTGGCTGGGGGTGAGGGTGTCCGATGTGCAGCTGGAGCCGCTGCTGACCGCGATTCCCGCCCGGTCCAACTCGCCGAGCAGCGCTTCTCCGTCGACGTACAGGCACGAGAACGCGAGCAGGTGCGGCAGCCGGGCGGCCGGATCCGGGTCGCCGAGTAGCTCGAGGTCCGCAACGAGGTGGGGGAGACGGGTCCGCAGCCGCTCGACGTAGCCGGCCAGGCGCGGTGTCTCATCGGCGATCTCAATGGTCCGGGCGTGCAGGGCCGCTGCCGTCGCGACGATTGCCGCGACGTTGGGGAAGCCGCCCACCCGGCCACCCTCGCGTTCGTCGGTGGGTAGCGGGTTGCGCCATCGACGCCCGGTCCGCACGACCAGGATGCCCACTCCTGCCGGCCCGCCGAACTTGTGCGCACTGGCGCTGAGCAGGTCGGCTCCCAACGCGGCGACGTCCACCGGGATCCGCCCGGCTGACATGGCGGCGTCCACATGCAACGGGACACCCGCGGTGTGCAGCACATCGGCGACCGCGGCCACCGGCTGGATGGTCGCGACCTCGTGGTTGGCATGTTGCAGGCTGGCCAGCGCCGTGCCCGGTGGGGGAGTGAAACCCGCCGGGTCGACCCGGCCGAATCGGTCGACGCCGACCGTGTCGACCGTGCCGCCGGCGTTTTCGTGCCATTGGGCGGCGTGCAGAACGCAGGAGTGTTCAACGGCGCTGATCAGCAGCCGCGTCCCTGACCGCCGCCGGGCGCCGGCCGCGCCGAGAATCGCCAGCTGTGCCGCCTGGGTACCCGACGATGTGAAGCTGACCTCGTCGGGGCGGGCGCCGAGCACCGCGGCGACCATCTCCCGGGAGGCGTCGAGCACCATGCGGGCCCGACGCCCATCGCGGTACAGGCGGGCGGGGTCCGCCCAGCCGTCGTCGAGGGCCGCCAGCAGGGCCTCGCGGGCCGCGGGGTGC
>NZ_CAUVXL010000190.1:0-2601 GCF_963555915.1 Protofrankia sp. Cas4 | reverse complement strand
AGGACGGCCGTGGATGCGTGATCAAGGTAGACCGGCACGTTCCTCACGGTATTCCGACGGCCGGCCGTGGCGCCCCGTCGGTCTTGGCACCCCGTCGGGTGGCCTGCGACCGCTGGGATGTGGTCCGAGTCTCGTCCTTTGGGACGCTGAGTCAGGCTCTGACGAGATGCCGGCGGTGCGGCTGGGATACGCTCCTGCCGCAGCATCTACAGCTTGTCGAAGAGCCTTGCGCCGACCGCTTGGTTCGGTCGGATCGGCGCATTCGTGGGAGGCAGGACCTGGTGACCCGATCCTTCGGCCGAACTCGGCCGTTGCCCGCCGATGTCGAGATGGCGACTGCCTCCGACGCTCCGTCGGTGGGGAGCACGAACCGCGCGAGGAGCGTTGGTTGGCGCCCTGGCCGATCCGGTTCCCCGTGGCGGGCGCTACGGCTGGTGACCGGCTTCGCGCTGCTGGCGGTGGCGGCCACCGCGTGTGATGTACCCAACTTCGGTTTTCCGGCCGGGGTGACGGACCTCACGCCCCGCATCCTGAACCTGTGGCGGGGTTCTGCGATCGCGGCGCTCTCCGTCGGCGTGTTCACCTGGGGTCTGATCTTCTATGCGGTCATCGTGTTCCGCAAGAAGTCGGACGAGCTGCCCCGCCAGGTGCGGTACAACCTCCCGGTCGAGATCCTGTACACGATCGTGCCGCTGGTGATCGTTGCCGGGCTGTTCTACTACACCGCCCGGGACGAGGTCGTGATCGACAAACTTCCGGCCAAGCCGGACGTCACGGTCAACGTGATCGGTTTCCGGTGGAACTGGCAGTTCCGGTATCTCGACACGGGCCAGAACGGCACGATCCCGGTGGAGGTCACCGGCCAGCCCGGCGAACCTGCGGTGCTGGTACTCCCGCAGGGCCGCACGATCCGTTTCATCGAGACGTCCCCGGATGTCATCCACTCCTTCTGGGTGCCCGAGTTCCTGTTCAAGCGGGACGTCGTCCCCGGTCGGATCAACCAGTTCCAGCTCACGATCACCAAGACCGGGACGTTCATCGGTCGCTGTGCGGAGCTGTGCGGGGTCGATCACGATCGGATGAACTTCTATGTGAAGGTCGTCCCGGGTGACGAGTACGACCGGTTCATCGCCGAGCGGACCCGGCCGGCCGCGCTGAGTGCGGCCGGGGCGACCACCCAGACATCCGCCGGAACTACCACTCGCGGGAGCGGACAGTGACACTGGTGCACGAGCCGCCAGCCGGCCACGTCGAGGAACGCCACGCCACGTTGCGCACCAACCTGCTCGGTTATGTGCGCACGACGTCGCACAAGGACATCGCCGTGATGTACGGCGTGACGGCCTTCGCGTTCTTCCTCTTCGCCGGAATCATGGCCGAGATGATGCGGGCGGAGCTGGCCCGGCCAGGTCTGCAGTTCCTGTCGAACGAGCAGTTCAACCAGCTCTTCACCATGCACGGCACGCTGATGCTGCTGATGTTCGCCACGCCCATGGCGTTTGCGTTCGCGAACTTCCTGGTCCCGCTGCAGATCGGCTCGCCGGACGTGGCGTTCCCACGGCTCAACGCCCTGTCGTTCTGGTTCTTCCTCTTCGGAAGCCTGACCGTCATCGCCGGCTTCCTGACCCCGAACGGCGCGGCGGACTTCGGTTGGTTCGCCTATGCGCCGCTGAACAACGCGGTCTACTCTCCAGGTTCCGGCGCCGACCTGTGGATCCTGGGCCTGACGCTGTCAGGACTCGGCACCATCCTCGGTGCCGTCAACATGATCACAACGATCCTCTGTCTGCGCGCCCCCGGCATGACGATGTTCCGGCTGCCGATCTTCTGCTGGAACTTCCTCGTCACCTCGATCCTGGTGCTGGTGGCCTTCCCGGTGCTCGCCGGCGCGCTGCTGGCCCTGGAAGCCGACCGGCGCCTGGGTGCCCACGTGTTCGACGCGGCCAACGGCGGCGCGATTTTGTGGCAGCACCTGTTCTGGTTCTTCGGTCATCCCGAGGTCTACATCATCGCCCTGCCGTTCTTCGGCATCATCAGCGAGGTGCTGCCGGTCTTTTCCCGTAAGCCGCTGTTCGGGTACAAGGGCCTCGTCTTCGCCACGATCGGAATCGGAGCGCTGTCGGTAGCGGTGTGGGCGCACCACATGTTCGTCACCGGCGCGGTCCTGCTGCCCTTCTTCGCGTTCCTGTCCTTCCTGATCGCGGTGCCGACGGGTATGAAGTACTTCAACTGGATCGGCACCCTGTGGCGGGGTCAGATCAGTTTCGAGACGCCGATGCTCTTCGCGTTGGGCTTTCTCGTGACCTTCCTGTTCGGCGGTCTGACCGGTGTACTGCTGGCGAGCCCACCGATCGACTTCCACGTCAGTGACAGTTACTTCGTCGTGGCCCACTTCCACTACGTGGTATTCGGGTCGGTCGTCTTCGCGGCGTATGCCGGGATCTACTTCTGGTTCCCGAAGGTGACCGGGCGTATGCTCGACGAGAAGCTCGGGAAGATTCATTTCTGGACGCTGTTCTTCGGTTTCCATCTGACCTTCCTGATCCAGCACTGGCTAGGCGTCAAGGGCATGCCGCGACGGGTGGCCGACTACTCGCCGAC
>NZ_CAUVXL010000189.1:8914-10698 GCF_963555915.1 Protofrankia sp. Cas4 | reverse complement strand
CCTACAACACGATCTCCACGGCCGGGGCCTTCCTGCTGGCCACGTCGACCCTGCCGTTCATGTACAACGTCTGGCGCTCCTACAAGAAGGGCGAGCTGGCCGTTGTGGACGACCCCTGGGGCTATGGAAACTCGCTGGAATGGGCGACATCCTGCCCACCGCCGCGGCATAACTTCCGCTCGCTGCCACGCATCCGGTCGGAACGGCCTGCCTTCGACCTGCATTATCCCCAGGCAGCCGGAACAATCGATTATCACGCCGCACCCGAGAGCAGATAAGCCGGGCCCGGAAGAAGCTGGAGCGGAGCAGCAGCCATGAAGATCGAGGGCGTCGTCTTCCTCGTGTTTGCGATTTTCTGCACGGTGGTCGACATCGTTTACTGGTTCACGTCGAAGGACCCGACCGGCACGGTCGCACTCGCCCTGTGCGGCAGCCTCGGCCTGCTCGTCGGCGGGTACCTGTTGTTCACCGCCCGCCGGATCGGAGCCCGGCCGCAGGATCTCCCCGATGCCGAGATCTCCGACGGCGCCGGCGAGCTCGGGCATTTCACCCCAGGCAGTTACTACCCCTTCTTCATCGCCGCCGGTGCCTGTCTGGTGTTGTTCGGCATTGTCTTCGGGGTGTGGCTGGCCCTTATCGGGGCAATCATGACAGTGACGTTCGTCGTGTGCCTGCTCTTCGAGAACTTCTGGCACCCGCCCGTACCGGAGAACTAGTGCGACCGCGATGCGTCCGCGCCGCCGACGTGGCCGCCGCTGACGTGGTGGATCAGACCGCCGCAGCCGCGGCGGTCTGACTCGTCCTGACCCATCGCCCCAGAGCAGCTTCGGCCGCACCGGAATCCAGCGCCCAGGCGGCCCGACCAAGCTGGCGGCTTAGCTGTTCGGTCACGGGTGCGGCAGTGGGTCCGGTCGCGGCGACCAGCGCGGCCGCGGCGGCGAGCAGGACTGCGTCACGCACCGGCCCGGCACGTCCCCCCGCGAGCAGCTCCCGGGTCACCGCGGCGTTGTAGGCGGCATCGGCTCCTCGCAGCGCCGTCGGGTCGCCGGGGACGATACCGACGTCGCGTGGGTCGAAGGTCTCCATCCGCACCGTGCCGTCCGCGACCATCCACACGGTTGACGTGGTCGTGGGCGTGAGCTCGTCGAGCCCGTCGTCACCGCGGAACACCAGCCCCCGCGTCCCGCGCGCGGCCAGAACACCGGCGACGACGGGCGCAAGCCGTGCGTCTGCGACGCCGACCGCCTGGCTTGCCGGGCGGCCCGGGTTGGTCAGCGGCCCGAGGATGTTGAAGACGGTGGGCACGCCGAGGTCACGCCTGGGCCCGCCAGCGTGTCGCATGGCCGGGTGGAAGACCGGTGCGAAGCAGAACGCCGCACCGGCCTCGGCGAGGCAGGTCGCGACGCCGGCGGGCGGTAGATCGATGGCGACGCCGAGTTCCAGCAGAAGATCGGCTGACCCGCAGGCCGAAGACGCGGCCCGGTTCCCATGTTTGATCACGGGGATGCCGGAGCCCGCGACGACCAGCGCAGCCATGGTCGAGATGTTCACCGAATGTGACTGGTCGCCGCCGGTTCCGCAGGTATCCACCGCGCGTTCACGGATGTCGTCGGGGAGGTCCAGCGGTGCTGCGTAGTCCAGCATCACCTGCGCCAGACCGCCGACCTCCTCGGCGGTCTCGCCCTTGGCCCGCAGGGCGACCACGAAGCCCGCGATCTGGGCGGGGGAGGCGTTGCCGGACATCACCTGGGTCATCGCCCACATGGTGTCGGGCGCGCCGAGGG
>NZ_CAUVXL010000189.1:0-8535 GCF_963555915.1 Protofrankia sp. Cas4 | reverse complement strand
GTGGGGGCCAGCCCTGCGCGGCCAAGCGTGGCCTGTCGGGGGGCCCGCTGTCGGTGGCCCTCTCCTCAACGGCCTCGCCGAATCCGGTCACAGCGGGGCTCAGGCACCCACGGCGGGGGCCGACCCGACCCGGCGAGCGGGTGCGCGTCGGGCGCGCAGCAGCGCGACGACGACCTCGGCGAGTTCGGCAGGGTCCACGGGATGGGTGACCACGGCGTCCGCCTGCGACCAGGTGCCCAGCCAGCGGTCATCGCGACGGGCCACCAGCAGGACGGTGGGCGGGCAGTCCGGGATCTCGTTCTTGATCTGTCGGGACAGCCCCATGCCACCGACGGGCGCCGCCTCCGCATCCAGGATGCAGATGTCGGCTTCCCGATGGTCCACCGCATCGATGACGGCGGCGCCGTCGGCCATCTCCAGGAACTCGACCGGCCCGACCTCGGGGTCGGGTAGCGGACCGATGGCGAGCTTCACCCGCTCGCGGACGTCGGGCTTGTCCGCGTACACGAGAACCGTACTCATGCGACCGCGAGCCTTTCGATCAAGTGGAACGCCGGCTGGGTGATGCCCGGTGGCCGGCGACTGATCCATCTTCCGCGAACGACGGCGGGATCGGACCGGGCGCCGGACGATTGGGAACCCGCCGGCAGGCTATCCGATGGCGCCTGCCGGCGGTGGCCCCGCCCGGTTGCGCCATGCTGACGCCGTTCGGGTGGCACGGATGACATAGATGTGTCGTTGGGTGTTTTGCCAGTTGCGGAGCTGTCGGAGCTGAGAGATAGTGAGACTCGTTCTCATTGCTGGTGCTGAACGTCGCCGGTAGTGAACGTGGACACCAACATCGGACGTGTCATGAACAGTCAGCAGGATCTCCGCCTCACCCCTCAGCGCCGCGCAGTGCTGGAGGTGCTCCGAGGCGCCCACGACCACCCGACGGCGGCGGAGGTCTATGATCGCGTCCGAGTGGTCGCGCCGGGCATCGGCGCCGCGACCGTCTACCGGGCCCTGGGGCTGTTGGTCCGGGCTGGGTTCGCCCTTGAGCTCAGCCTCGGCAACGGCGCGGCCGCCCGGTACGACGCGAATGTCGGGCGTCACGACCACGCGGTCTGCGACCGGTGCGGGCGGGCGGTGGACATAGATCTTCCTGTGCCGGTGGAGATGGTGGCCGCACTGTCGCGACGCACCGGTTTCGCGATCACAGGCTACGACCTGCAGTTCCGTGGTCTGTGTCCGTCCTGCCAGATCGCAGGCCCGACAGTCGCAGGCCCGACAGTCGTAGGCCCGACAGTCATAGGCCCGACCTAGGTGTCCCGTACGCGGGCCGGTAGCCAGCATCCCGGCCGTCACCCCGACGGCCGGGTTGATCACGATCGACAAAGGAGAGCCACATGCCGCAGCTTGACGGCACGAAGACCCACGAGAACCTCAAGGAGGCGTTCGCGGGCGAGAGCCAGGCGAACCGCCGCTACCTGTACTTCGCCCGCAAGGCCGACATCGAGGGCCTCACCGACGCCGCCGCGCTCTTCCGCGACACCGCTGAGGGCGAGACCGGGCATGCGTTCGGTCACCTGGACTTCCTCGCCGAGGTGGGCGATCCGGCGACCGGGGAACCGCTGGGCAAGACCACCAAGAACCTGGCCAGTGCCGTGGCGGGGGAGACCTACGAGTTCACCGCCATGTACCCGGGCTTCGCCAAGACCGCGCGCGATGAGGGCTTCGAGGAGATCGCGGACTGGTTCTCCACGCTCGCACGGGCCGAGAAGACCCACGCCGGACGCTTCAAGAAGGCGCTCGACGCGGTCGTCGCCGACGAAAAGGCCGAGCAGGAGGTCTGACCGTCCGTAACAGCCGGACGGTGCCGCCCGGCGGTGCGGACGTGGTTGCCACCGCCCCGCCAGGCGGCCTTGCCGGTAGCTTTCTGTGGTCGGCCCCGTACCCATTGGATCGTTTGGGAGTTCCAACGATGGCACTTACTGTCGCTGACATCGTCACCGATCCCGAGGTCTATGCCGCCCAGCGGCCGGCTGCGCGCACCCGGATCCTCCCGGTCCGGGCGGAACGGCGAATCCGGGTCGGTGACATGTTCCTCTTCGAGTTCGAGAACGAGGAAACCCTGCGTTACCAGGTGCAGGAGATGGTCTACGCCGAGCGCCTGCGCAGCCCCGCGGATGTCGCCCATGAGATCGAGATCTATTCGCGACTGCTGCCCGCCAGCCACGCCCTGACCGCCACCGCCTTCATCGAGCTCGATGTCGCCGAGACCGTCCGCTCGGAGCTGGAGCGCCTCGCCGGTGTCCAGCGCAGCATCCGGCTCGAGATCGACGGGGTCCCGGTGCCTGGCGAGGAGATCCCCGGGCCGGACGAGGCCCCGAACATCCCGAGCCCGACCGTGTCCGTGCACATGCTGCGGTTCCCGCTCAGTGACTCCACCCGCGACGCCTTCCGGGATCCCGCCGTGCCGGTTGAGCTGGTCGTCGACCACCCCGCCTACAACGAGGCGACACCGATCACCGGCGCGGCCCGTAAAAGCCTGATTGCGGATCTCGCGCTGCGCGGCTGAGAGCACCGGCTCAACCGGCTCAACCGGCCGACGGCTCCATGGGCCGGCGGGCGGGCCTGGTGTCACCGGCGGGCGGGCCCGGTGTCACCGGCGGCGAGCCTGGCCAGCCAGGCGTTGTACGCAGCCTCCCGGGCGACCAGTTCGGCCTCCGGGTCCGGCTCGGGGTCGGTTTCCGGGATCTGTTGCGGTTCCTGATCGGCGGTGGCCGACCCCGGGGCAGCGGACGCGGCCAGTCGTTCGAGTCGGTCCAGTCGGCGGTCCTCGCGGGCGGCTTCGCGCCCGTCAGCCCGCGACCACTGGATGAACAGGGCGACGAACACCATCGCACCGACCAGCTCCCCCGCGGCCCACATGAGCCCCGCGCCGGTCTGCTGGTCGCCCAACAGGCTCGACCCCCAGCTCCGGTCCAGCGAGGAGTACCAGTCCGCGGCGAAGACCTCGTTTGTCGTGAACATCGCCAGCGCCCACAGCGCGTGCAGCGGGAACGTCACGAACAGCAGGATGAGGCGTCCCCAGTAAGGCAGCCGGCCGGGGACGGGGTCAAGCCCGATGATCGGCCAGTAGAACAGGCAGCCGACCACCAGGAAGTGGATGTGCAGGAAAAGGTGCAGCACCGGATGCCGCAACGATGACTCGTAGAGACTGGTGAAGTACAAACCGTACAGGCTCACGATGAACAGGCCGAAACCGACCAACGGGAAGGCCATCACCCGGGCCACCCGGCTGTGCAACGCCGCCACCAGCAGCCCACGGGAGCGCCGCGGAAGGGCGCGTAGCGCGAGCGTGATCGGGGCCCCGAGCGCGAGCGGGATCGGGGCGACCGTGCCCAGCAGCATGTGCTGCATGGCGTGGGCGCTGAACAGTGCGGTGTCGTAAGCCGCGATTCCGCCCACGAGTGCGTACCCGACGACGAACAGACCGGCGAGCCAGGACGCCGTCCGCCACGGGTTCCAGGCGTCACCGCGATCTGTGAGCCTGCGCACTCCGAGCAGGTACAGCCCTGCCATCGTGGCGATCAGAAGCAGCGGTCCGGGTTCGGGTGTCAGGTGCAGGAGCATCCGTCCGACCGTCGGTGGGGGCGGCAGTTGTCCCTGGCCGGGCAGTGCAAACACGTCCTGGGGAGCTACCGGGACAAGCGTGCTGGGACTGGTCACAGGCTCCGTCACCTCGCTTCGGCCGGGGCACGCCAGCACCCTCGACAGCTCGTAGTCCTACCGAATGTCGAACCTACGGTGGCGCCTGGCCGAACGCGTGCCAGAATGACCGACGTGGCCTCCGCCCCCGTCCTTGAGAAGGCTCCGCCGCCGCACCCCACGGCCAACCGTCCCTCGATGGTTTCCGTGGGAACGATCGTGTGGCTGTCATCGGAGCTGATGTTCTTCGCGGCCCTGTTCGCGATGTACTACACGATCCGGTCGGTCAACAGTGACAACTGGCCGCCGATCACCGGCGATCCCGCGGGGTCCGAGATCGGCCCGGTTCACCTGCACGTCGGTTACGCGCTCGTCTTCACCACGATCCTGGTGTTGTCGAGCCTGACCTGTCAGTTGGGCGTCTTCGCCGCGGAACGAGGCGACGTCTACGGCCTGCGTCGCTGGTACCTCATCACGCTGGTGATGGGTGCGGTGTTCGTGGGCGGCCAGGCGTGGGAGTACTTCCGCGAGAACGAGTTCTCGATCTCGTCGCATGCCTTCGGGTCCGTCTACTACCTCACGACCGGCTTCCACGGGCTGCACGTGATCGGCGGGCTGGTGGCCTTCGTGATCGTCCTCGTCCGGTCGACCTACGGCAGATTCACCCCTGAGAAGGCGACCTCGGCGATCGTGACGTCGTACTACTGGCACTTCGTCGACGTCGTCTGGATCGGCCTCTACGCGACCATCTACCTCCTCCAGTGAGCGACATGACTGCATCCTTGGGCGCTGCCCGCGCATCCCGACGCCGGCATCGGCGTTCCTCCGCTGTCGTCCTCCTGATGGCGCTTGCGGCCACCGGGCTGCTGTGGACCGCGCTCGCGCCGCGCGGGACGGCCCAGAGCACCCCCGATGCCAACGAGGCCGTCCGGGCGGGCCGGGCGCTGTACCTCCAGGGCTGTTCAAGCTGCCACGGGTTGAACGCCCAGGGCGGTGGCCAGGCCCCGAGTCTCGTCGGGGTCGGGTCTGCCGCCGTGGACTTCCAGGTGAGCACGGGTCGGATGCCGCTCGCCGCACCGGGCGCGCAGGCCGAGCGCAAGGACCCGATCTACAGCCAGACCCAGATCGACCAGTTGGCCGCCTACGTCGACAGCCTCGGTGGCGGTCCGAAGACGGCGGTCGTGACCAAGAACGCACTGGATGACGCGGACCTGGCCCAGGGCGGGGAGCTCTATCGGGCGAACTGCGCCCAGTGCCATCAGGCGGTGGGCGCGGGTGCCCCGCTCACGTACGGCAAGTACGCACCCGACCTGAGCAGGGCCACTCCGACACAGATCATCGATGCCATGCGGACCGGCCCCGAGTCGATGCCCGTGTTCGGCCCCGGACAGATCGACCCTGCCGGCGCTGTGGCAATCGCGAAGTACGTGAAGTACGTCACCGCGGCGCCGAGCGCCGGTGGTAGCACGCTCGGCAAGTACGGCCCGGTTCCCGAGGGACTGCTGGCCTGGCTGGTCGGAATCGGTGGCCTGCTCGCGGTGTGCATGTGGATCGGAGCGAGGCAGAAGGTATGAGCAAGCGAGACGACGAGACGTCCGGGCCGGACGTTCCCGCCGAGGGCGAGAGCATCTTCGACCGCGCCAAGCCCGAACCGCGCCCGGGCCGCGGCGACGGTCCCGAGCAGCTGGGTACCCCCCCGCAGCAGACCGACTCGACTCAGGAGGGCTCAACGGTCCTGCTGGCCGAGCCCGATGAGCGGGCCGCGGCCATCCCCCCGGCCCACGCCGAGGAGATCGACCGCCGGGCCGAGCGTAGGGCCGAACGGCTGGTGGCGTTCTGGTTCATGGTCTCGGTGGTCGGGACGATCGGTTTCGTGGTCACCAACTTCGTCGGTGACAAACATGCCGAGTACTACACCCCGTGCATGGGCACCGCACTGGGCCTGGCCATGGGCGGCATCGGATTCGGGGTCATCCTCTGGGCGAAGCGCCTCATGCCGCATGAGGAGGCCGTCCAGGAGCGTCATCCCTTCGCCTCCTCGGCTGAGGAGATCGCCGTCACCGAGGAGACGGTCGCACTCGGTTTCGCCGATACCGGCCTTGCCCGCCGACCGTTGGTTCGCCGCACCATGCTGGGCGCGGGAAGCGTGCTCGGCGCCCTGCTGGTGGTGCCGTTGCTGAATCTGAGCAACCGCAAGCCGGGCGATCAGCTCAAGCACAGCCACTGGGCCAAGGGTGCCCGGTTGGTGAACGGAGAAGGTAATCCGGTCGCGCTCGGTGACATCGCCATCGGTGGTATAGAGACCGTCTTCCCGGCGATCCCGGTGACCGCGGCCGACGGCAGCGTCCGGTTCGAGCCCCAGCTGACCCTGCACCAGAAGGCCGACAGCGTCACCATCCTCATCCGGCTCCCCCCGGATGCGAACCGACCGCGGCCGGGGCGGGAGGACTGGGCCTACGACGGCCACGTCGCCTACTCCAAGATCTGTACCCACGCGGGTTGTCCGGTCAGCCTCTATGAGGCGCAGACCCATCACCTGCTGTGCCCCTGCCACCAGTCGGTGTTCAACGTTCTGGACGGATGTCGAGCGATCTTCGGTCCGGCCAGCCGATCCCTGCCACAGCTGGCGATCGCTGTTGATGACGACGGGTATTTCATCGCACGAGACGGCGACTACACCGAGCCCGTCGGTCCCGCCTTCTGGGAGCGTCCATGACCACCGTCCCGCCACCCTCCCTGGTCAAGCGACCCGGTCCGGTCCGCAAACTCAACCGGGCCGTCGACGAGCGCTTCGGGTCCCAGGCCGCGCTGCGCCGCAACCTCAACAAGGTGTTCCCCGACCACTGGTCTTTCATGATCGGGGAAATTGCCCTCTACAGCTTCGTCATCCTGGTTCTGACCGGCATCTATCTGACGCTGTTCTTCGACCCGAGTAACGTCGAGATCCCCTACAACGGCTCCTTCATCCCGTTGCGGGGTGTGGAGATGAGCCGGGCCTACGCCTCGACCCTCGACATCAGCTTCGACACCCGGGCGGGGCTGGTCTTCCGTCAGATCCACCACTGGGCGGCACTGCTGTTCGTCGCCTCAATCGTGGTGCACCTGATGCGGGTGTTCTTCACCGGCGCCTTCCGCAAGCCTCGCGAGGTCAACTGGCTGATCGGCGTCGGGCTGCTGGTGTTGGGGATCCTCGAGGGTTTCGCCGGCTACTCGCTGCCGGACGACCTGCTGTCGGGTACCGGGCTGCGTATCGCGGCCTCGATCGCGCAGTCGATCCCCGTCATCGGAACCTGGACGTCGTTCCTGGTCTTCAACGGCGAGTGGCCGGGTGACAACTTCATCCCCCGGCTGTATGTGATCCACATTCTGCTGGTGCCGGGGATCCTGCTGGCGCTGATCGGCGCCCATCTGGGCATCCTGTGGCACCAGAAGCACACAGATTTCCCCGGGCCGGGCAAGACCGAGCACAACGTCATCGGGCATCGCGTCTTCCCGATCTTCGCGGTGAAGTCCACCGGGTTCTTCATGCTGGTGTTCGCGATGCTCGCCCTGCTCGGTGGTCTGGCACAGATCAACCCGATCTGGAGCTTCGGCCCCTACGACCCGGGTAACGTCAGCTCGGCGTCGCAGCCCGACTGGTACATCGGCTTCCTCGACGGATCGACTCGACTGTTCCCACCGTGGGAGTTCCGCGGGCTCGGGCATACCGTCCCGGCGGTGTTCTGGCCGACCGTCGTGCTGCCCGGAATCCTGTTCACGCTGCTGGCGGTGTACCCCTTCCTGGAGGCGAAGTTCACCGGGGATTCCGCATCGCACAACCTGCTCCAGCGACCGCGCGACGCCCCGGCCCGCACCGGTTTCGGTGCCATGGCCATCAGTTTCTATCTGGTGCTGTGGATCTCCGGTGGTAACGACGTCATCGCGAAGACGTTCGACATCTCGTTGAACGCCATGACCTGGGCCGGCCGGATCGGTTGCATCATCGTCCCGCCGATCGCCTTCACGGTGACCAAGCGGCTCTGTGTGCACCTGCAGGCCCGTGACCGGGACGTCACCGAGCACGGTGTCGAGACCGGGATCATCCACCAGCTGCCCGACGGGGAGTTCGTGGAGCAGCATCGTCCGAAGTTGCCGCCGACGCCGGACCACCGGCGGGTACCGACCGACCGGGTGGCGTTGCCGGGCGGGGAAAACGGGCATGCCACGGGCGGTCTCGTCCGCCGCGCAGGCAAGGCGGTGACCGGGTTCTTCGTCGAGGGGGAGGAAGCGGAGGGCGGTCCGCGCGAGGCCACCGGCGAATCTCCTGACCAGCCTGCCGGCAGACACTGAGCCCGACAGGTACTGAGCCCGACAGGTAGCGACCTGCTCCATCCCGGCCGAGGGCTGGTGCGTCCGAGACCCGGACGCACCAGCCCTCGGCTTTTCGCTGCCCGCCGGCGGAGGCCTGAGCACCGACCAGGTGACGGGAGAGCCGGAAGAGCAGATAGTTAGTTGCACGAAGGAAACGATGTGGAGGTCGGATGTCTGTCGAGCACCCCGTGCCCGTCGCGCCCAGTGCGGCGTCGGGCGACCCACCAGCCCTTGCCGTGAGGGGCCTGACCTACCGGTTCGGTGAGCACACAGCGGTCGACGCGATCGATCTCGACCTCAATCCCGGCGAGATCATCGGGCTGCTCGGGCCGAACGGGGCCGGCAAGACCACGGCGATCCGTGCCATCGTCACGCTGCTACGGCCGGTCGCCGGGTCGGTGCACGTGTTCGGGGTGGACGCGGTACGCCATCCGATCCGAGCACGTCGTCTCATCGGCTACGTGCCGCAGATGCTCTCGGCCGACTCGGGGC
>NZ_CAUVXL010000188.1:0-3695 GCF_963555915.1 Protofrankia sp. Cas4 | reverse complement strand
GATCCGAGCACGTCGTCTCATCGGCTACGTGCCGCAGATGCTCTCGGCCGACTCGGGGCTGACCGGACGGGAGAACGTGGCGCTGTTCGCGGGCCTGTTCGATGTGCCGCGGCGCCAGCGCCGGGCCCGGGTCAACGACGCCATGGCCGCGATGGGGCTGACCGAGGTCGCCGACCGGATGGCGCGGACCTACTCGGGCGGGATGGTGCGTCGTCTCGAGCTGGCTCAGGCACTGGTCAACGCACCGCGCCTGCTGATCCTCGACGAGCCGACCGTCGGGCTGGACCCGATCGCCCGCGACAGTGTGTGGGAACACGTCCAGGGTCTGCGGGCCGAGTACGCGATGGCAGTCCTGCTCACCACCCATTATATGGAGGAAGCGGACGTCCTGTGTGACCGGGTTGCGCTCATGCATGCCGGCCGGGTACGCGCCGTCGGTGTTCCGAGCGAGCTGAAGGCTGCGCTCGGCGCGCAGGCGAGCCTTGAGGACGTATTCCGCCAGCACACCGGTGGTGCATGTGAGCCCGGTGAGGAAGGAGCTTTCAATGGCGTCCAGCACATCCGCCGTGTCGCCAGCCGGGTTGGTTGAGCGCGGCGGCCTGCGGGGTTCTCCTGCCGGAACCGGCTTCGATCAGGACCTCGACGGACCCCTCGGCGCGGCGCGTCTGCTCGTCCGGCGGCTCGCGACACTGTCGCTGGTCGAACTGCAGAAGCTGCGTCACGACCGGGTGGAGCTTTACACCCGGGCCGTCCAGCCGGCACTGTGGTTGCTTGTTTTCGGGGTGACGTTCAACCGGATCCACGCCATTCCGACCGGGTCCGTGCCGTATCTTGACTACCTGGCGCCGGGGATTCTCGCCCAGTCCGCACTGTTCATCTCGATCTTCTACGGCATCCAGATCATCTGGGACCGGGACGCGGGCGTCCTAGCCAAACTCATGGTGACACCGACACCCCGCACGGCGCTGGTCACGGGTAAGGCATTCGCGGCCGGCGTGCGCGCGTTGATACAGGTGGTCGTCGTCCTACTGCTGGCAGCGGTGCTCGGCGTGGGGCTGACCGCCAATCCGTTGAAGATCTTTGGCGCGATGGTCGCGGTCGTGCTCGGTTCGGGGTTCTTCGCGTGCCTGTCGATCGTGATTGCCGGGCTGGTGCTCTCCCGGGACCGGCTGATGGGGATCGGCCAGGCAATCATGATGCCGATGTTCTTCGCGAGTAACGCCTTGTACCCGGTGGCGATCATGCCGACCTGGGTCCGTGTGGCCAGCTATCTCAACCCGTTGAGCTATCTTGTCGACGCGTTGCGCGGCCTGCTTATCGGCACAGACAGCCATCTCATGCTGGATTTCACCGTCCTCACGGGCTCCGCGGTGTTGACGATCCTCACCGCCAGCGCCCTGCTCGGCCGACTGGCGCGCTGATCAGGAAGGCAGAAGATGCCGGTTTGACTCTGAGTCAGAACAGGCTCTTGCTGTAGCCACCGTCCAGACGAATGGTCTCACCGGTCAGAAAAGCGGCCTGCTCGGAGCAAAGGAACGCGACGAGGGCTCCCATTTCGGCCGGACGTCCCCAGCGACGGACGGGGACCTCCTGCGCGTAGTACGCCTCGTCCTTGACGTTCTGGGATCTGAGGTAATCTTCCGCCAGCTCGCTTCGGAAGGGCCCGGTTGCCACGATATTGGCTGTAATGCCGTGTTCGCCGTACTCCTCGGCGAGCGTCTTCATCATTCCGGCGATGCCCACCCGCAGGTTGGCGAGCACCAGCGGATCGCGGTGGTGCGGGGTCTTGAGGCAGATCGACGCGATGTTGACCAGACGTCCCCAGCCTTTTTCCATCATGTTCGGAATGACTTCCCGGGTCAGGTAGACCTGGCTCATGATGAACTGGTCGTTGGTGCGCAGGAAATCCTCGTCCGAACAGTTGAGGAAGCCCCGTCCGTAGTCGTCGCCGGGTAGCGGGCCGGGTGGGTTCGTCACGAGGATGTCAGGTGCTCCGAAGGCACGTCGCGCTGCCTCGATGATTTCGAGGGCTCCTGCGGTGGTGGTCATGTCCGCGACCACGCCCAGCGCGCTGCCGCCCGTGCTTTCGATCTGCTCGGCGGTCGCCTCCACGATGTCGGGTTGACGACCCGTCAGGACGACCGCGGCACCCTCCTTCGCCAGCTCGACCGAGATCGCGCGACCGCATCCGCGACTACCGCCGGCGACGACGGCGACCTTGTCCTTCAGGCCCAGGTCCATGTGCTCTCCTCGATCGGATACTGGTCACAAGTGGTGCAAAAGTATGCCGATATGAGGCACGGGTCGAGGCGTTGGCCGAAATGTCCCTAATATATGCCTGTCAGCGGGCGTGTCCCAGCCGGAACACTTCCCGAGCGGCGCCGGTCGCGGGTGAGGCCCACTCGCCGTCCACGCTGACCAGACGTACACCGGGTCCGGACAGCCAGTGGTGGATGCGCTCGGTTTCCGCCGCGCTGGCGCACGGCGTGGGCCCGGGGCCCGGACGCACGGTCTCGGCGCTGGCCTGTGTCGCGGCGATCCAGGGACGCGGATCGGTGCGTGGCGGTGTGCTGGTCGCCGCGACCAGCCTGCCGTGGCGGATCACCGCGATGTCCCAACCGCCCTCGGGGGTCGGCGCTGCCGCCGTCATCTCGGCCACGCCGGCCAGCGCCGACAGCCGTTGCAGCCGCTGAGCGCCGTGCAGAAAGGCCAGCAGCCGGTCCCGCTCGACGGCGGCGTCCTCGAAGCGCTGCTGGGCGGCGAGGCTGTCGATGCGCGTCCGCGCGGCGGCAACGATCACGGACGGGTCGGTGGTCATGGCCCGACGGGCCGCCTCCACATGCCGGGCATAGTCCTGCAGGCTTTCCCGCCCGTCGCATGGTGCTCCGCACCGTCCCATATCCGCGAGAGCGCAGGCCGGCACCGACCGCCGTGGCGACAACCGGGCGGTGCACTGCCGCAGTGGAATCGCCGCGTGGATCGCGGCCGCGGCGAGATCGGCGGCGGCGGTACCTGAGAACGGGCCGAGATAGGTGCCGGCGTCGCGAACCGCCCGCACCCGGGCCAGCCGTGGAAACGGCTCGTCGGTGATCCGTAGGTAGACCGCCCGCTCCGGATGCCGCGACCGGCGGTTGTACGGGGGTTTGTGCTCGGCGATCAGTCTCAGCTCACGAACCTCGGCCTCCAGCGCATGCGCGCACGCGATCGCCTCCACCCGATCGGCCGCCGCCACCATCTCGGCCATCCGTGCCCGCGGCTCGCTCGCGGTGAAGTAGGAGCGGACCCGGGCGCGGACCGATCGTGAGGTCCCGATGTACAACGGCCGGCCGGCGCGATCGCGGAAGACATAGACCCCGGGACCGGTCGGCAGCCCGTCCGCCAGATGCCGCTTGCGCCGCTGTGCTGGGGAGACCTTCCGGGTGAAACCGTGGA
This sequence comes from Protofrankia sp. Cas4, assembly GCF_963555915.1. Lineage (NCBI taxonomy): Bacteria > Bacillati > Actinomycetota > Actinomycetes > Frankiales > Frankiaceae > Protofrankia > Protofrankia sp. Cas4. The sequence continues at coordinate 263 of NZ_CAUVXL010000188.1, read as the reverse complement.
CGTCCTCCAGGGTGGTCACGCCGAGAGCGCCGAGCCGTTCGAACAGTCCGTGCAGGACGGCGACGGTCGCGCGTGCATCCGCGAGCGCCCGGTGACTCGGCTCGCTGTCGGCGCGGAAGAGGCGGGCCAGCGACGCCAGCTTGCAGTCCGGGCTTTCATCTTTGGTCACGATCTGGCGGGCGATGCGGACGGTGTCCAGATGTTCCCAGTCGGGGACCGGGTAGCGGCCGCGTGCGCACGCCGCCCGCAGAAAGCCGAGGTCG
>NZ_CAUVXL010000187.1:0-38991 GCF_963555915.1 Protofrankia sp. Cas4 | reverse complement strand
CGTTGTGGGCGACCAGGACGCTGCCGTGGGCGAACTCCAGGAAGGCCGGCAGAACGGCGTCGATGGACGGCGCGGTGGCGACCATCGCGTTGGTGATTCCGGTCAGGACCGAGATGAACGGCGGTATCGGTGCGGCGGGCCGCACCAACGTGGCCATCTCCGCGAGGACCTGCCCACCACGGACCTTGACCGCGCCGAGTTCGGTGATCTCACTGTCGGCGGTACGGATGCCAGTGGTCTCCAGGTCCACGACGACAAAGGTGACATCCCGCAGGGGCCGGCCCAGTTCCTCGAAGCTGGCCTGCCGTGGTCCAGGTCCAGGTCCAGGTCCGGGTCCGGGTCCAAGCCCGGATGGGGCCGGGGCCGGGGACGTCGAGAACGGCGTCGGCGCGGTCCGATGGTGGCCTCCCGGCGCTGGCGAGAACGGGCTCATGCCCGCGCAAGGTACAGCCAGCCTCGGACAGCTTCAGCCTCGGACTGGTTCCGTGGCTGACAGGGACAGCCCGCGAGACCCTATTGCCAACCGGGCCTGCCGTCCGCACCCGTTCCGGTAGGTAGTTTCTGTCATGATAACGACCGTTTCTACCTACGCCCGGCCGCTGGCGGCACGAGGGGTAGGTGACTTTCGCCGCAATGGCAGCAGTTTTGACCTACGGCTGCGGTGTCGGCTAGTGAGGTATCACGCGCAGGGCGGGGTGAACCCCTCGCGACCACCTGTGGTGAGCACCGTACGGCCCCTCATCTGACCGGCTCGGATGCCGATAGTGTCCGGGCATGGCCAGCATCTTCACCCGGATCATCAATCGCGAGCTGCCCGGGCGGATCGTCTATGAGGACGATCACTGCGTGGCGTTCCTGACGATCGCCCCACTCACACCCGGGCACACACTGGTGGTCCCGCGGCTCGAGGTCGACCACTGGATTGATCTTCCATCGGACGTGCTGGGGGAGTTGTGGAGCGCGGCGGCCACGGTGGGCCGGGCTGTGGACAGGGCGTTCCACCCCCGGAAGGTGGCCGCGCTGCTGGCCGGCCTGGAAGTACCCCACGTCCACGTACACATCGTCGCGATCGACTCCGAGGCCGAGCTTTCCTTTGCCAGAGCTGACCAAAATCCCGACCCGGCAGCGCTGGATGACGCGGCTGACCGGATCCGGGCCGCCCTGAAGTAGGTCACGCCAGCGTATTAACATTTTGCCTGGACGAAGTACGTAAATCGAGCTATTCGGGCTATTGAGACTATCGGGGCTGGAGCGAATCGTCAGAGACCGCCGGCGATCCGGATGGGTCGGGCTGCGCCCTATACGCTGGTGCGTCATCGTTGTTCCCATCGCGCCCCGGAGTCTGCGCCGTGCCCGTCGACCTGCCCGGACCGCATACCCGCTGGCGGTGCGGGATATGCGGTAATCTGACCCGTTTCGATGTGGCGAGGACGGTGCGGTCACGGGACTACGTCCACGTCGATCTTGCCGGTGTCTCCCGCGTGGAGGAACGGGACGTCGTGGACGAGAAGATCGAACACGTCTGGTGTCGTTGGTGCGGTGCGGTGGACAGCGTGGTGTGCGAGCCTCGGCCGGCGTCCGGGTGAGCGAGCCACTGCCGCCCAACGTCCGGGCCCAGGTCGTCGCGTTTGCCGCCGACACCCTCGCAGACCTTGCCGAGCAGGATGTGCCGGCCCCGCTCATCGCGGTGCGGCGCTTCATCCCGTCGCGACGTGCCCGGCTCGGCGCTACGCCGTTGGCCGCCGCGATCGCGAACGACACGGTGTTTCGCGGGCGGGTGGCCGAGCGGGTCCGGCTCGCCCTGCCCGACCTCGTGGCCGCGCTCTCCTCGGCCGAGGGACCGCCGGAAGCCGCGCCACCGGAGGAGATCGCGGCCGTCGCCTATGTCCTGCGCCTACCTGGCTGGGAGCGGATGGTCGAGGCTGCGGCCCAGGAGCTGGCCGAGGCGGCGGCGGCGGCGCTCGCCGCGCAGGCTGCCGGGACCGCCGCGCGTCTGAGCGATCAACTTGAGGCGTTGAAGCGCAGCTCAAGGGTAGAGAGCGACCAACTGCGCGACCGCCTGGCGGTGGCCCGGACCGAGGTCGAGGATGCCCGCAGGCGGCTGCGATCGTCCGCTGACCGGATTCGTCGGGCCGAGCTGGACGCACAGGATGCCGTGCAAGCCGCTGAGCGGATACGTGACGAGGCGGTTACCGCGGCCCGTGAGGCCGAGACCGAATCCCGTCGGCTGCGACAGCGGGTCACCGAGCTTGAGGCCGCGCTGGCCGCGGCACGGCGCGGCAGCCGAGAAGCCAGATCCGTGGAGGATGTCCGCCTGCGCGTTCTGCTCGACACCCTGATGGCTGCCGCGAACGGATTCCGAAAGGAGCTCTCGTTGCCGACGGCGGTACGGCGGCCCGCCGATGTCGCCGGGCGCGAGGATGATGACGCGATACTGTTCGATCCGTTCTGCGGAGTGGGCGCGCGCGGCCTTGCCGAGGACGATCCCGGGGTTGTCGACGAGGTCCTCGCGATCCCCGGCGTTCACCTCATTGTTGACGGCTACAACGTGACCAAACGTGGCTATGGATCGTTGACTTTGCAGGCACAGCGTGCGCGGCTGTTGTCGGGGCTCGGTGCACTGGTCGGACGTGCGCCGGAGAGCGAGATCACGGTGGTCTTCGATGCGACCGCGGTGATCGCGCGGCCGGTTGGGGTGACCGCGCCTCGCGGGGTGCGGGTGGTGTTCAGCCGGTCCGGCCAGCTTGCCGACGAGGAGATCATCCGGTTGGTGCGGGCCGAGCCGGCGGGCCGTCCGGTGGCTGTGGTGACCTCCGACCGGGAGGTGGCGGAGACAAGCCGGATGTCAGGTGCCCGGCCGATCCCGTCCGCGGCGCTGCTGACGCGCCTCGACCGGTCCTGAGTCGGCTGGCCTGTGCGCTCCAACGGTCGCGAGAAGTTGTCGGACCCTGCGGCTACGTTGCGTCTCGGCGGCACACGGCGCTCGTGTTGCCGAAGGCATTGAGAAATCTCGACGTAGCCGGCCGGTAGCCGGCCGGAAAGGCGGACACGATGCTGATCGACTGTGACACCTGCGTAGTTCGCGGGGATGCCTGTGGTGACTGTGTGCTCCACCTCCTGCTCGCGCCCGAACGTGTGGCCGACTGGGACGAGGCCGAACAGCGGGCGCTGGCGGTGCTGGCGGATGCCGGCCTAGTGCCGCCGATGACGCCGTGGCCGCAGCCTGTGCCGGTCGCGTTGCCCGCTGCAGTCTCGTCCCCTGTTGCCTTGGTGCCCGTTGGGTCCGGGCCTTCGCGGCACTCGCACTCGCCCGTACAACGCTCACGTGGACGTGCACGTAGAGCCGGCTGACCGCCGCGGCAGTGGCGAAGGCCGTCCGCAATCGGGCGCCTGGGCAGCGCCGCCGGGCGGCACGGTGCAACAACCGCCGCAGCCTGGCACGCCGGAACAGCTGAAACGGTGGCCGCGACGACGCTCGTTGGTGGCTGTGTCAGTGGCGCTTGTCCTCGCCGTAGCTGCCGTGGGGGCGCTGCTGGTCGCCGTGGCTCCCTGGGATCATGCCAGGGCGGTCCGGACGCCGCCGGTCGACCGGCTGACCGTCACGGGCGAGGGGGCGTCGCGCGTCACGGTCGCGCAGGTTCGCCACGATGCCGGTGACGCTCTGCGCTACGTACGTGGTGTCTGGGACGGCGAGTGGTCCGCTCATGTCGTGGTCGACGTTCCCCCGGACGGCGCCGGGTTCCGCAGCCGAGTAGGCCGCGCGAGCGTGGACGGTGAGGCGGCGGTCGCGCTGATCCCACGGGTGGGTGAAGCCGGGCCGTCGGCCCGGGAAGCCGCGCGTGTGATCATCAACCCCGATGTCTATGAACGGCTTTCAGCTGAGGGCCGACAGGTGGTGCTACGCCACGAGCTGACCCACCTGGCGAGCGCGAATGTGACCGGCCCTGGCACCCCTACCTGGTTGGTCGAGGGTCTCGCCGAGACCGTGGGCCATGGCGATGTCGCCCTGAGCGTGACCCGGGCAGCCACCGAGCTTGCGGCTGAGGTCCGCTCTGGTTGGCTGCCGGACGCACTGCCGGATGACGCGGCGTTCACCGCTGCGGACGGGACGGTTCCCCGCAGCTACCAGGAGGCCTGGCTCGCCTGCAGGCTGATCGCGGAGACGGTCGGCCTGGACGGGCTCATCGGTTTCTACCGGCGGGTGGGGTCGGGAGAAGGCGACCCGCGTACCCGGCTCGCCGCCGGTTTTCAGGCGTTCCTCGGCACTACCGAGGCCGGGTTCGTCCTCCGTTGGAGGTCCTATCTGCGTACGCGGTTGTCAACCGACGCCGACGTGCGACCACCGGGTTGAGCCGGCTGCCGAGCCGTCCGCGGAACAGGAGAATATGGCCCGATGCAGGTGCTTGTTGTGACCAACGATTTTCCACCCCGTCCGGGTGGAATTCAGGCGTATGTACATAATTTTGCCAGTCGGCTTCCCGGTACGCAGGTGACCGTGTACGCCCCCGCGTGGAAGGGCGCGGCGGCCTTCGACGCCGCCGCGCCCTTCCCGGTGGTGCGCCATCCGACTTCGATGATGTTGCCGACGCCGGACGTGCTGCACCGGGCCCGGGGGATCGCCCGGTCGCACGGCTGCGATGCGGTCTGGTTCGGAGCCGCGGCGCCGCTGGGACTGCTCGCGACCGGGCTGCGCCGCGATCCGGGAGTGCGCCGGATCATCGCGAGCACCCACGGCCATGAGGTGGGTTGGGCGGCGTTGCCGGGTGCACGCCAGGTGCTGCGCAGGATCGGCCGGTCGGTTGACGCCGTGACCTATCTCACCGACTACACCAAGGTGCGCCTCGCGCCGGCGTTCGGCCGTCACCCGACCCTGACCAGGTTGCCCAGCGGCGTTGACACCGAGTTCTTCCGACCGGGTGTCGGGCGCGACGACATCCGCAAGCGTCACGGGCTGATCGACCGCCCGGTCGTGGTGTGCGTGAGCAGACTGGTCGGGCGAAAGGGTCAGGACATGCTGATCAGAGCCTTGCCGGCCTGGCGCCGTCGGGTGCCCGGAACGGCCCTGCTGCTGGTCGGCGGGGGACCACACCGAGCGTCGCTCGCCCGCCTGGCCCGCGAGGTCGGAGTGGACAAGCATGTGGTGATGACGGGTTCCGTGCCGTGGGAGGAACTGCCCGCCCATTACGCCGCCGGCGATGTGTTCGCCATGCCGTGTCGGACGAGGCTGGGCGGCCTGGAGGTCGAGGGGCTCGGCATCGTCTACCTCGAAGCGTCCGCCACGGGTCTGCCGGTGGTGGCCGGGCGCAGCGGCGGAGCGCCGGACGCGGTGCTCGATCGGCGGACCGGAATGGTGGTCGACGGTCGTGACCTGGGGCAGATCACCGATGTTGTCGGCGCGTTGCTGGCCGATCCCGAGCGCGCGCGGGCGATGGGTGCGGCTGGCCGCGCCTGGGTCGAGGTGGCCTGGCGCTGGGACGTCCTCGCGGCCAGGCTGCATGACCTGATCGCATCCCCCGGATAGCGGCCCGGACGGGCGTCGGCGGCGTTGTGCGTACCCATGCCCACACGTGGAGGGTTCCCACTTTCGTGGACAGTTTGAGATCAAAATGATCTGTGATCGTGACATGAATCTTCGAGGCTAGACTGACCGGGCATGAGGGTCCACGTGGTCAGTGACGTCCATGGGCGTGCCGACGCGCTTGCCGCCGCGGGGAAGGGCGCCGACGCCTTTGTCTGCCTGGGCGATCTCATTCTCTACGTGGACTACCGCGATTACGGTCGTGGGATAATGGGGGACCTGTTTGGTCCGACGGCGGTTGGACGAATGATTCAGTTACGGACCGAGCAGCGTTTCGACGAGGCTCGGGACTGGTCTCGTGGTCTGTGGGCGACGTTGGGTGACAATCGCCAGGAGGTCATCGAAGGGGCGATCCGCAAGCAGTACGAACAGATGTTCGATGCTTTTCCGACGCCGACTTTTCTGACCTATGGCAATGTGGATCTTCCGCATCTTTATCAGGACTACCTGCGCGACGGTGTCACGCTCCTGGACGGCCAGACGACCGAGATCGGTGGGCTGCGTTTCGGCTTCGTGGGCGGCGGTCTGCGTACTCCGATGCGCACTCCCTACGAGATCGACGATGATGTCTATGCCGCGAAGGTCGCAGCCCTCGGGGTGGTGGATGTGCTGTGCTGCCACATTCCGCCGCACCTACCCGAGCTCGTGTACGACACGGTCGCTCGGCGTTACGAACGGGGCAGCGTGGCGGTGCTGGAGGCCATCCACGAGATCCAGCCCAGATATGTGCTTTTCGGGCATGTCCACCAGCCATACCGGGAGGTTCTCGAGATCGGACGCACACGGTGCGTGAACGTTGGGCATTTCAACGCCCGGGGGACGCCGTTCGTGCTGGAGTGGTAACGGCCGTACGGGCCTGCGGGCCATCCGGTAGCCTCGACGACCGGTCACGATGATTATCCTGGCCTCCAGCGGGCGGAAGGCTGTGCGATCATAGCTCTTCCCGCGTCGGGGTTCCCGAGCTCCGGGAGACTCCGAGGAACCTGGAGAACCGGTATGTCAGGCAACCGGTATGTCAGCGACGCCGGGCATGCCCGGATAGTTTGTGGAGGCACTGTCACCGATGGCGGATCAAGCCCGAGCCACCGTTACGATCAATGCTGAGCCAGTGAAGGTGATGGCCGCGATTGCCGACATCGCTGCGTATCCAACCTGGTCAGGGCCTGTGGAACGATCCGAGGTCGTCGCGGTCGGACCGGACGGTCGCCCGCACCAGGCCCGTTTTCTGATCAACGCGATGGTGGCGAAGGAAGAGTTCGTCATCGAGTACACCTGGTCGGGCGACGAGTCGGTGCGCTGGACGCTCGTCGAGGGACAAAACACGATCTCTCAGGACGGCGGCTACGCCCTGCGCGATCGTGGTGATGGCACGACCGAGGTCGTATACGACCTGACTGTCGAACTTAAGATCAAAATTCCCGGTCTACTCCGGCGCAAGGTCCAGAATGGCGTGGTCGACGCCGCGCTGAAAGATCTCAAAAAGTATCTCGAGAGCTGACAGCGCGTGCGATGCGTGCTCTTTTCCGGTAAGGGGGGCGTCGGGACGACCACGGTCGCCGCGGCAACGGCAACGCTGGCGGCTCAACGCGGCAGCCGGACCCTGGTGCTGTCGGCGGATCCGGCGCGAGGCCTTGCGGCTGTCCTGGACCATCCGCTGGCCGACGTTCCCGTTGAGATCGAGTCCGGCCTGTTCGCGCAGCAGGTGGACGTTCAGCGGGTGTTCGAGGAGCAGTGGCAGGTTCTTCGCGGGTACTTCGGGCGCCTCTGGGAGGTGACGGGAACCGAACCGATCGACGTTGGTGAGCTGATGGTTCTGCCCGGCGCCGCGGAGGTGCTCACGCTGTTGCATCTGCTTGACCAGATCAGGTCCGGGGACTACGAGGTCGTCGTAGTTGACACCGGCCCCGTCGCGCAGCTGCTGCGTCTGCTGACGCTGCCCGAGACCCTGTCGTGGTATCTGCGCCGGATGGTCCCGGATGACTGCCGGGTTTCCCGCCTGCTGCGTTCCGGTCCCCGCCTGCTCGGGCGTGGCGAGCTGGCAGGCGCTGTCACGGAACCGCTGATCGAGGCTGCCGCACGCCTGCGAGAGATCATGAACGAAGTTCGGGAGGTTCTCTCGGACCCGTCGCGATCAAGCGTCCGGCTTGTCCTGACGCCGGAGAGCGTGGTGGTGGGGCAGACCCGCGCAGCGTTGACGGCGCTGGCGTTGCACGGCTTCGGCGTGGACGCGGTGGTGGCCAACCGGGTGCACACCCAGGCCGGCGCCGACGCCTGGCGGGCCGGTTGGGTGGCCGTCCACCGCGAGCAGCTGCTGGAGGTCGAGCGGTCCTTCGCACCGATCCCGGTCCTTCGCGCGGCCTACCGGGCTGGTGAGCCGATCGGCCTGGAGGAGCTGGCAGCCTTCGCGGCGGCCGCATACCCGGGCCTGGACCCGGTGGGTGTTCTCGGGACTGGCGGACCCGCCGCCAGTGGACCCGCCGCCAGTGGACCGGCCGACGGCGGACCAGGCGACGGCGGACCGCTGCGCGTCGAGCGCGCAGGTGACGGTTTCGCGCTCTCGCTGAGTCTGCCGTTCGTGGATCGATCCGAGATCAATCTTGCCCGGATCGGGGATGACGAGCTGATGGTGTCCGTCGGCTCCCAGCGGCGGCTGTTCACCCTGCCCTCAGCGCTGCGCCGGTGTGACGTGCGCGGCGCGGCACTGCGAGACGATCTCCTGATAGTCTCCTTTGTGCCTAATCCAGACCTTTGGGTACGTGTATGACCCCTAACATGGCCGGGCCGCTGGCGCGGGAAGCTGCCCTGTTGGCCGCTGCCCTGCGGGACATGCTTGTCGACCCGACGCTGCACGACGGGACCGCCGGCCACCGCGCGACCGGCAGTACCGACGCGACCGGCGGTACCGACGGTGTGGGCAGTGATCCTGACGCAGCGGCGGCGGGGCTCGATGGTGAACCGTTGTCTGATCGTGTCGCGGGCAGTGGAGGTGGCAGTGGCGCCCATAATGGTTCTTCGGACGGCCATCAGGACAATCGATCTGGTGGGGTTTCGATCGCGGCGTGCCAGGTGTGTCCGGTGTGTCGGCTCGTCGCCATGCTGGCCGCGGGTCGTCCGGAGGTGACAGCGCATCTGTTCGCCGCCGCGACGTCACTCACCGCGGCGTTGCGGGCAATCCTCGCAGGTCCCGTTTCGGACGTCACCGAAGGCGCCGACGGTCACGATGGGACAGACAGGCAGGCAGGCACCACCGAGCGACCGCGGCCCCGGTCGCGCGTTCAGAGGATCGATGTCGAATGATTGCCGCAACGACGTCGGGGCGGAACCGAACGGAGCCCGGCCTGGTGGTCGGCGTGGATGTCGGCGGAACCAAGGTTGCCGCGGGCGTCGTCGACGCAACCGGGGCGATCCTGGCTTCGGTCCGCTGGCCGACCCCCACCAAGGAGCCGGCCGCGGTGGTCGACTCGATCGTCGCGGCAGTTGATGAACTGCGGGTCGTCGTCGCGCCCCGGCCGCTGGAGGCGATCGGCATCGGAGCGGCCGGCTGGATCGACCGCGAGCGGTCACATATCCTGTTCGCGCCGAACCTCGCGTGGCGTAACGAGCCGCTGCGGGACGATGTGAGCGCCCGGACCGGCCTGCCGGTGGTCGTCGAGAACGACGCGAACGCGATGGCCTGGGGGGAGTACCGGTTCGGCGCCGGCCGCGGTCACGACGACCTGTTGTGCGTCACCGTGGGAACGGGCATCGGCGGCGGGATCGTGCTCGACGGCAGGCTGCACCGGGGACATTTCGGGATCGGTGGGGAGATCGGGCACATGCAGATCGTGCCCGGAGGTCAGCCGTGCGGCTGCGGGAACAGGGGCTGCTTCGAGCAGTATGGGAGTGGTCGCGCACTGCTCCGGACCGCCCATGAGTTGGTCATGGCTTCGCCTGCGGCCGGCCGGCGGATGTTGGAGCTGGCGGACGGCGACATGGCGGGTCTCACCGGTCCGACGATCACCGAGGCCGCCCGGGAGGGCGACCCGCTCGCGGTGAAGTGCTTCGAGGAGGTCGGCAGCTGGCTGGGCCGCGGGCTTGCCAGCCTTGCCAGCGTCCTTGATCCGAGCCGTTTTGTCGTCGGTGGCGGCGTGGCTGAAGCGGGTGATCTTTTGCTCGGCCCGGCCCGGGCGGAGTTTTACTACAATCTGTCAGGTAGCGAACACCGACCTGCGGCGGAAATTGTCGTGGCGGAGCTTGGGCCGCCGGCTGGGATCATCGGCGCGGCCGACCTGGCCCGAACCTGATCGTTTGTCGTCGCAGACCCCGGACCCGGGGTCGCGGCCGGGACCGGGACCGTCCAGGCACACTGCCGTCCGGGCGTGCTGCGTCAACGGTCGCGCCCCGGGACGGGACGGTAGTCGGCGACCAGTTCCTGGGCCAGCTGTTCCAGGAACAGGCCGGTGTCGGTGACGACACCGACAGCCTGGGCGAATCCACGGTCGACCAAGGTGGCGACGTTGCCCGGGTCAATGTCCACACAGGCCACCGGGATGGATGCGGGCAGGATGTTACCGGTCGCCACCGAATGCAGCATCGAGGCGATCATCATCGCGAATCCGACACCGTGCAGGGCCTCGCGCATTGCGCGCTGCCCGGCCAGCACATCGGTGTGGACGTCTGGCAGCGGGCCGTCATCGCGGACCGAGCCGACCAGGACGAACTTCTTGTCGGCTTTGACGATCGCATGCATGATCCCGCCCGTGAGGATGCCGTCCTCAACCGCCGTGGTGATCGAACCGGCGCGCCGGATCGTGTTGATCGCCCGGATGTGCTGTTCGTGACCGCGTTCGGCCGCAGTGCCGCGGGTCAACTCGTTGCCGATCGCCTCTCCGTAGAGGGCCGCCTCTATGTCGAGGGTGGCGAACGCGTTTCCGGAGAACAGCACGTCCACATAGCCCGCCTCGACCAGTGCAACCATGGCGGGAGTGGCCCCGGCCTGGACGACCGCGGGCCCGGTGACCCACAGCACCGAGAAACCCTCGGTCTTGAGCTCGCGGATCTGGCGGGCGATCGTGCGGACCAGAAGAGCCTGGCGTTGTGGTGACATCGGTGTCGTTGACGATGACAGGGACTGGAAGGTTCCATACATCCGCGTCGAGTGGTCGCTGACCGGTAGGACGGCCTTCACGCCGGCCACGCCGCACACGATCATGTCGCCGGCCCGGACCTCGGACACCGGGACGGTCCGCACCCGCCCGCCGGCGACGACCAGGCCGCAGTCCATCTCGGGATGTTCCACCGGCACCCACTGGCTGCCGATGCGGACCATGGTCTCCAGGTTCGTGGTCGCGTAGAAGTCCGAGGGGAACACGCCGTCACGGTCGGCGGGCCGCAGGACTGCCTCGCCCGGGCTCACGCTGTTGACGCCGTGTACCTGGATGCGCATGAGAATGCGGGAAAGCAGGTTCGCCGAGTCCGCACCAACGATGATCTTCGCGTGTGACTCGTCGTCGTGGCTCTTTCCGAGATCGATGCTCTCGACCTCGTAGTCGCCTCCGTAGCTCAGGACATCGTCGAGTACCCGAGCGAGAACTCCGGTGTCCATCAGGTGACCGTGAATCTCGACCGTTTCGTGGAACCGCACGCAGCCACCCCTTCCGTGACCTGGCCCTGGCGCCGAGGTCTGTCCATCCGAATCCGGGACTAGGGCCTGTCCGATCGACCAATATCCATCGGACAGCCCCTAGAGGACCGCACCGTCGTCGCCGTCGTCGGAATCGGTGGGCGGTCGATCCCCCATCTGTGCTACCAGTGTGACGACTCCGCCCAGCACAAGCATGACTCCGGCTATGTCATGGCTCGTACCGTGCTCGATTCCGGCTACCACCGGCGCGAGCAGGATCCCGACGCCGAGCGCGATGGAGCCCAGCGCCCACCGGGTGACCGGACGCATCCGCGGCAGCGGTGGCGGTGGCGGTGGCTCGTAATGATCAGAGGGCTCGTAGGGGTCCGGCTCCTGGCGGGAGCCTGTTGCCTGATGGAAGTCGCTGGTATCCGCCTCGTCGGTCAGGCCCGCGACCAGCGCCGCAAACGCCGTGTCCCACTCCATCGCGTGACTGCCCACAGCGTCGGCCCCGGCTTGTGCCCTGCCCGTAGATCCCGCGTCATCAGCGCATTCTTTGTCAGCGCCTTCGTCAACCGGTCCCTGGCCGGCTGCGTGTTCGTCTGCGGACCGTTTGGCTGCGCAACCGTCATCCGAGGAATGCTCGGGTGCCCGATCCCGGCCCGAGCCATGATCGGGCCCTCTTCGATCGCCGGGCGTCATGTCAGCCATGGCTCAACCCGACAGCGATCCGGGCGGAACCCCGGGCGCGGCGGCACCACGATCGTCCAGCCTTCGGCTGTCAAGCACCGCGTGGGTCTGGACGAACGCGAGACTTTCGTCGAAGATCGTCTGGCGGTCGTTGTCCAGCGTGGCCACGTGATAGCTGTCCTCCAGGACGCGTTCGGAGATGTCGCACGATGTCGCGCCGGCCAGCAGGATCCGTCCGGACGAGGCTTCGACGACGTGGTCGACGCGGCTGCGGAAGGTCAGCACGGGGCACACGACGCGTCCCAGGTCCGGCACCGTCACCCGCCACAGGTCGGTCAGGGAGACGTAGGCCCGCAGCGGCACCCGCTGGTAGGCGATCTCCCGCACACCGCGAGCTTTGATGTCGCTGCTGACCCCGGGTATGCCGGGTATGATCCGGGAGAGTAGCGGGGTGATCGTTGAAATTCTCCGGTCGGTACCGAGGCTCGGGTTGACCGTGACCGCGCCGGCCACGGCCGGACCGTGCACCTCCGCGAGGCGCAGGGCCAGCGTTCCGCCCATGGACAATCCCATGACAAAAACGGTCTTGCAGCGTTCCCGGAGCTGATTGAACGCGGCGTCTGCCGCACCGAACCAGTCCCGCCAGGTTGTGGCGTTCATGTCCTGCCAGCGGGTGCCATGGCCCGGCAGCAGCGGACAGGACACTGTCAGGCCGGCCTGCGCGAGGAACTCGCCCCATGGGCGCATGCTGTGAGGTGTGCCTGTGAATCCGTGGATCAGTAGCACGCCGATACCACCACCGTCGCGCTCAAACGGCTCCGCACCCGGTGTGACCGAACGCTGCGGTCCGCTCGCCATGGTTTCCGCCCTCTCGTCACATGCGTGGGACCGTTCGCCCTCTGTGGGCGCGCGGTGTTTCTCCGTTATCATCGCGCAAACCAGCCTTGCAGCATGCTCGCACGCTCGGGAGACACAGGCCATGCTCGATGGGCCGCGCGGGCCGGTGCGAGGCGGCTGTGACGGCAGCAACACGGCTGGGTGCCGCGGCGCATGTCGGTGGACGCCGCCAGCAGGGGTCCATAGGGTTATTCCGGCCACCGTGTGCGGGTGTGTCCGGCGGATATTGGTGGACGACCACACCGGGAGCTGACGTGTTGTACTGGGTCGTCAAGGCGTTTCTCACCCCCTTCCTGCGGCTCTTCTGGCGGCCGTGGGTCGAGGGGCTGGAAAACATCCCGGAGCGGGGTCCCGCCATCCTCGCCGGTAATCATTTGTCCTTCGCCGACCACTTCTTCCTCCCCTTGGTGGTGCCGCGGCGGGTCACCTTCCTGGCCAAAAGCGACTACTTCACCTCGCCGGGGGTCAAGGGGTGGCTTAAGCGGTTGTTCTTCAGCGGTGCGGGTCAGCTCCCGATCGACCGCAGCGGCGGGGCCGCGAGTGACGCTGCGCTGCGAACCGGGGTCAAGGTGCTGCAACGCGGCAAGCTGTTGGGGATCTATCCGGAGGGCACCCGATCGCCGGACGGACGACTCTACCGCGGCAAGATCGGCGTTGCCCGGATGGCGCTGGAATCGAAGGTTCCGGTGATCCCCATCGCGATGATCGGTACTTTCGAGGTGCAGCCGCAGGGAAGGCTAATTCCCAGGATCGGGCGCGTCGGCATCCGGATCGGACGCCCTCTTGACTTCAGCCGGTATGTGGGAATGGCCGATGACCGCTTTGTGCTTCGATCCATGACCGACCAGATCATGTATGAGCTCATGGTGCTGTCGGGCCAGGAGTACGTCGACATGTACGCCCAGCGGGCCAAGGTCGAGATCGCCGCCGCGCGCGAGGCTGCGATCGAGGCGGCCGGCGGCTCGGGATCTCCGGATTCCGTCGGACGGACGCACGATCACACGACCGCCGTGATGCCCCACACCGCACGCGCCAAGGGTGGGAGCGCCGACCGCGACAGCCGCGACGTCGGCGACGGGACGGGTACCCGCCAGGCAGGCTGATGCCCGGTGCGGTGGGCACGGCAGGATGGTCGGTGTGTACTCATCGGGGGATCCTAGGGCGTCGGGCGTGCGCAGGGGCGGACGCCCGTTGGTCGGGTGTGCCGAGCGCATGCGTTTCGCGAGGCTGGGTGCCCCGCGGTGGTCGGCCGTGAGGGGCACGGTCGTGACCATGACCATGGTCGCGGCGGTGGCTGTCACGGCCCTCCCGGGGGCCTTGGCGCAGCCCGCGCGCGCCGCGGCACCGGTGAGCCCGACTCCGACCCGGATCGCCTCGGCCGGCCCACCCGCTGGGACGGTGCTGCGCGCGGGCCGCTTTGTCGTTGATCCCGAGGGTCGGGTGCTGTTCCTACATGGCCCGTCGGTGCCGCCGGGCGGCACCGTTGACACCGCCACCGTGCGGCAGTGGGCGGCCGCCGGCTTCAACGCGGTGAGTATCGGCGTGCGGATGGAGGCTGACGGGACGTTCGCCGGTACCTCCGGTCGAGGGGGCGTGCCGGCTCGCGTGACCGCCGACGGTTTCGACCCCGGGCTCGACCAGCTCGCCGACGCTGTCGAAGCCGTCGTCGGCCAGGGTCTGCGCGCGATGATCCAGATTGTGCCGACGGCGTCGGCTGCGAAGGCTGGTGACGAGGCCTACGCCGAGGGCTTACGGCGTGTGGCTGGCCGGTTCCATGACGTCGTCGGACTCGTCGGCTTCGAGCTCACGACATCGACGGGTTCCCCCGGGCTCAACGGGGCTGTCCGGGCCACCGATGCGCACCATCTCCTGTGGCGGCAGAGCGCCGCGTCGTTCGACCCGACCGCGAACGTGGTGACCAACGACGAGGCGGCGCTCCTCGTCGGGTGGGCGGCTGGCGATCCCGCGACTGTGCTGCGGTTGGTGTCGGCCGCCGACACGACGCAGATCGGGTGGTTCTTCGACCGGCCACTGAGCGACGTGACTCTCGCCGCCATCGCCAGGCCCTACCCGGCCGCCGTCGCCGGTGTGCCGGTGGGCTTCACCTACAGTCCCTCGGGGCGGCTGCTGACCCTGGCCTACATACCGGCGCCGGCGGGGGGCGGTACCTTCGGTGGCCGGGTCGCGACCCAGATCCGTGTGCCGGCACGTGTGTATCCAGATGGTTACGTGGTGCGGGCGAGCGGGGCGACGGTCGTATCCGCCCCGGGCGCGGGCGTGGTCTGCCTGGTCACCGATGCCAGAGCCTCCCGGGTGGACGTCAGGGTCGAGCCGGCCACCGCCGAGCAGGCACCGCCGATGGCACCGCCGGTGGTGCCACCGGCGGCGGGTGACCCCTGCCCGGCCTCACCTGCGCAGTCGACGACCGCGTCCGCTGCAGGGCAGTCGGCCGGCAGCGTGGCCCGGACGGACGAGACCGCCGGACCAGTCGCTGACAAGGCTGCCGGCCGCGCGCAGGACGGGGTCAACGGCGTGCTGCTCTGGGCGCTGCCGCTGGCGGGTGCCGCGGGAATGGCGTCGGTCCTCAGCGGCCTGCGGTGGAGAATGCGCCGCGGCCGCGGTGGACGGGTGGCCGTTTCCAGCGATCAGCGCTTTCGCTGACGTGGGCAGGCAAACTGGACGGGTGGGCACCCGATATCTCTATGACACCGAGTTCATCGAACGTTCCGAGGCGGGTCACCACTGGTTGGACCTGGTGAGTATCGGAATCGTCAGTGAGGACGGCGCCAGGGAGTACTACGCCGTATCCACCGAGTTCGATCCGGCGTTCGCGGTGCTGTGGGTGCAGCGCAACGTCCTGGCCAAGCTGCCGCCGCCGGCGGATCCGTCCTGGCGGTCGCGGTCGCGGATCCAGTCGGACATCGCCGAGTTCCTCAGCGTCGACGGGCCGCCGGAGCTGTGGGCCTGGTATGCCGCTTATGACCATGTTGTGCTCTGTCAGCTTTTCGGCACCATGACGGATCTTCCCCGCCCGTTCCCCCGGTTCACCCGCGACCTGCGCCAGCTCTGGGAGGAGGTCGGCCGTCCAGCACTGCCCCGGCCACCGCACGACGCTCACGACGCGCTTGCCGACGCTCGCCACAACCTGGCCCGCTGGCGGGTGCTGGCACCGCTGCGGGCAGCGCTGTCGCCGGCAGCCGCGGGGTAGGTTTTCGCGGTGCCTCCGGCCGCGCCACGCTGTCAGATGTATTTCTGCACCGCTTCGCTGCGACTACGCTCCGCTCTGACGAGCCCGAAACGGGGCGTCCAGGCGGCGAAGAAGAGGTGCGGTCGTGCGGATCGGCGTGCTGACAGGCGGTGGGGACTGCCCAGGGCTGAATGCGGTCATACGGGCGGTTATCCGTAAAGGAGTAGATATCTATGGACATTCGTTCATAGGTTTTCGGGACGGCTGGCGTGGTCCCTTGGAAAATGCCGCGGTGCCGCTCGGCGTCGACGCGGTCCGCGGCATTCTTCCGCGCGGTGGGACGATTCTCGGTTCCAGTCGCACAAACCCTTACAAGGTGGATGACGGCGTCGCCCGCATCCGGAAAACTATTGACGACCTGGGGATCGACGCCCTCATCGCCATCGGGGGCGAGGACACCCTCGGCGTCGCCGCCCGGCTCCACACCGAAGGAATCCCGATTATCGGGGTTCCCAAAACCATCGACAACGACCTGTCGGCCACCGACTACACCTTCGGGTTCGACACGGCGGTCAACATCGCGATGGAGGCCATCGACCGCCTGCACACCACCGCCGAAAGCCATCATCGCGTCCTCATCGTCGAGGTCATGGGCAGGCATGCCGGTTGGATCGCCCTGCACAGCGGAATGGCGGCGGGCGCCAACGTGATCCTCATTCCGGAACGACCCTTCGACATCGACAAGGTCTGTGCCTTCGTCGAACACCGCTTCGCCTCGCACTACGCGCCGATCATCGTGGTGGCTGAGGGAGCGAGTCCGGTGGCCGGCAGCCTGGTGGTCAAGGAAGGGGAGCTGGACGCCTTCGGGCATGTCCGGCTGCAGGGAATCGCGTCCGTGTTGGAGACGGAGATCCGTGGCCGGACCGGGCGGGAGTCCCGCGCGACCGTGCTCGGCCATGTCCAGCGGGGCGGCACGCCGACGGCGTTCGACCGGTGGCTTGCGACCCGCTTCGGTCTGCATGCCGTCGACGCGGCACACGACGGTGACTGGGGCACGATGGTGGCCCTGCACGGAACCCGGATCGACCGGGTACCGCTGGCGGAGGCGACCCGTGAGCTCAAGCTCGTACCGGAGGAGCTCTACACCGAGGCGGAGGTGTTCTTCGGCTGAGCCGGTGACAGGTCTGAGCCGGTGACAGATCCGCGAGGATGACAGATTCGCGAGGATGACATGGTTGAGATCCGACCCGACCCGACCGTCACACCGTAACCTATACTACCGTGGACGAATTGGATGTCTGGCGGACCCTGCCGGTCAAGCAACAGCCGAACTGGCCCGACCCTGCGGAGCTGACTGCGGCCCGCGACCGATTGGCGGCCCTCCCGCCGTTGGTCACCGCGCCGGAAATTCGGGTTCTGACCGAACGGCTGGGGTCGGTTGCCCGGGGCGAGGCGTTTCTGCTCCAGGGTGGGGACTGCGCCGAGACCTTTGCCGCGAACACCGCCGACAAAATTCGCGACAAGGTGAAAACGCTGCTGCAGATGGCGGTCGTGCTCACCTATGGGGCAAGCGTGCCGGTGGTGAAGGTCGCCCGGATAGCCGGCCAGTATGCCAAGCCGCGGTCAGCCGACATCGAGGCGAGCACGGGGCTGCCGTCCTACCGCGGCGATGCGGTCAACGACATCGCCGCGACGGCGGTGGCCCGCCGGCCCGACCCCGGCCGGCTGGTGGACGCCTACCATGCCAGCGCGGTCGCGCTGAACCTCGTCCGGTCCTTCGCCACCGGTGGGTTCGCTGACCTGTCGAAGGTGCACGAGTGGAACAAGACGTTCGTGCGGGACTCGGCGGCCGGGCGTCGGTACGAGATCATGGCGACCGACATCGAACGGGCGTTGTCGTTCATGGCCGCCTGCGGCATCGACCTCGAACGCACGTCCAATCTGCACGGCGTCGAGCTGTTCACCAGCCACGAGGCACTGTTGCTGGACTACGAGCGCGCCCTGACCCGGACGGAGGATGCGACCGGCGCGGTCTACGACGTGTCCGCACACATGCTCTGGATCGGCGAGCGTACCCGTGATCTCGACGGTGCGCATGTGGACCTGATGTCGCGGGTCGGTAATCCCATCGGGTGCAAGGTGGGTCCGAACGCGTCCCCGGACGACGTCCTGGCGTTGGTCGATCGGCTCGACCCCGAGCACATCCCGGGCCGGTTCACGGTCATCACCCGGATGGGCGCGGGACGCGTCCGCGAGGTGCTCCCCGCGATCGTCGAGAAGGTCAACTCCGCCGGCCATCCCGTGGTGTGGTCGTGCGACCCCATGCACGGCAACACCCGCGATGTGAACGGGGTCAAGACCCGGCACTTCGACGACGTCCTCGACGAGGTGTTCGGCTTCTTCGAGGTGCACAGGTCGCTGGGTACCCATCCCGGCGGTGTGCACATCGAGTTGACCGGTGACAACGTGACGGAGTGCCTCGGCGGCGGCGAACAGATCGGTGAGGCCGATCTCGCCGGTCGGTACGAGACCGCATGCGATCCCCGGCTGAACACCGGCCAGGCGCTTGAGCTGGCCTTCCTGGTCGCGGAAAGGCTCCAGCAGGGCTCCCCCCGCCTCGCTCCCACCGGACCTGCCAAGCGCTGAATGCCTCAAGCCGGGAGCAGGTCCGGCAGGTCAGGATATGGGTGCGCTGAGGAGGAGCGCGTCATGCCCGCGTTGCTGTATGCGCGGGTGCCGCGGGACGCGGCCGAGGAGAAGAAGATTCGTCGGTTGGCGGGTGCCCGGCACACTCCGGCCGGCTGGATCCCGTATCGCTATCCCGTGCTGTTCACCGCTCGGCGGCTTACGGGAGCCGACCAGCTGGCGGGCGGAACGGGGTCAAGGGACGCGACTTTCGTCTTGTCCCAGCGGTAGCGTACCGTCGCCGCACCCGCGGTCGGACAGCACAGAGGATCGTTGGAATGATACAAATCGTATCCGATGGCCACGACGTCGCTGGTGGACCAGATCCACCGGATGGTCGCACTCGGCCGTGCGGTGTCGGCTCCGACCAGGCGGCCGCGGTGGAAGAGGAAGGCGCGCTGCGGGTGCCCGTCCACGGAGCCGCTCCGCCGCGCGACGATCACGCTGAGATCGTCGTTCTGTCTGAAGCCGCCTGTCTGGGTGGCGGTGTACCCCTGTGACCGGATGGCGGTCAGGGCCTGATCAAGACTCAGCGAGGGCGTCGCCGACGGTGATACCGGTGCCGCACGGGCGACTCCGCCACCCCAGCCGGTAAGCACGACGGCGGCAATCATCATAGAAATAACGAAAGAGCGCCTTAAGATCATGAATAGCTCCTTGTCTCAGGCCTATCCGGCGAATCTAGACGCCTGCCTCGCTCCCGGCCACCCGGTTGTCCACCGCATCCCGCATATCCCTTTCGTCGGCCGTCGCAACGTCACACCGATATTTCCCGGTCAGCGGTCAGCGGTTATGCCGGATTCCGGCCGGCTGGAAGCTAGCCGTCGGTAGAGAGAACTCGTCAGCAACAGTTCCTCGTGCCGGCCGGTGGCCACCACCTGTCCCTTGTCGAGCACGATGATGCGGTCCGCCGCCTGTACCGTGGAGATCCGGTGTGCGATAACCAGAAGTGCGCCGGTGGCTGAGATCTCCCGCATCGCCTGGGTCAGCGCGTGTTCGTTCATGGAATCCATCTGCGAAGTCGGTTCATCCATGAGCAAGACAGCGGGCCGGGCCAGGAGAGCTCGGGCGATGGCCACCCGTTGGCGTTCCCCGCCGGACAGCAGGACACCGTGGTCACCGACTTCGGTATCCAGGCCGGCGGGCACCCGCGCGAGCAGATCCGTCAGGCTCGCGGTGCGGACGGCCCATTCGAGATCTTCCTCGGTCGCGTGGGGTGCGGCATACTGGATGTTGTCGCGGAGGGTGCCCTGTAGTACCGGGGCCTGCTGCTCGACCAGGTTCACCCAGGCGCGGGCCGTCGAGCGGTCGATGGTGCGGACGTCCCGCCCGTCGAACAGAATCTCCCCACGGTCCGGGTCGTAGAATCGTTCGATGAGCTGGAGCACGGTGGACTTGCCGGCACCGGACCTACCGACCAGCGCGATGTGGCCGTGACTCGGCACTGTGAATGACACGTCGCGAAGTACCGGCTCTGTCCCGTAACCAAACTGCACGCCACGAAACTCGATCGCCGGTGTGTCGTGCGACCGGCCGACTACCTTGCCATTGCTGTCGGTGCGCGCAGCCTGGGCCACTGGCCGGCCGTTGTCCCAGCTGGGGTACCACTGCCCGGCTCCGTCCTGTTCATCGGCTTCGCGCGGGAGCGTGAAGACCGCGTTGACCCGTTGCAGCCCGCCCATACCCCGCTGGATCGTGCCCGCGGCCTCGAACAGTTCGGAGAGGGGCATGACAAGGTATGTGACGTAGAGCAAGAATGCGACGAGATCGCCCAGCGATGTCGAGCCTTTCGCGACGAGCACTCCACCGACGAGCAGTATCACCAGAATCGAACCGTGGATGGTCAACTCGACCGCAGGGGTGACAATCGAGTCCAGTTTGGCCATCCGCACCCCGGCGTGATAGGCCTCTTTGACATGCACGCCGATACGTTCGGCCTCTCGCTGCTCGGCCCGGCTGGCCCGGACGGTACGAATTGCGCTGAGCGCCCTTTCGAGGTCGGCGGTCATGTTCCCGACGCTGGCCTGACTGCGTTCTGAGGTGACACGGATACGCACCAACACGCCCAGCACCATCGTGGCGGCTGCCGCGACCGCGACCAGTACGATCAGGAACAGCAACGGGTTAAGCCAGATCATCGCCGCCACGGTCCCGATCACACCGATCGAGCTCGTGACGATCACCGTGAAGCTGTAGGCCACGGCCTCTCGGACGAGGGTCGTATCGGTGTTGGCGCGCGAGATCAGGTCACCCATCCGCTGCCGGTCGTAGATTCCGATGCGCAGCCGCAGCAGGTGACCGATCAGGCGTGTCCGCAGGCCGAACAGAATCTGCTGGCCGGTGCGCCCCAACAGGTAGTTCCCACAGCTGTCGATCAATGCCTGGCCGGCGAACAACACGAGAAGCAGCGCGACCATCCAGGTGGGGATCCCGCCAGCCTGTGCGGCGTCGATCACGTTTTTCACCAGGAGCGGCTGCGCAATTCCGAGAACAGTTCCGATCAGGGTTAGCCCGGTCGCGATGCCGATGGGTCGACCGTGCCCGCGCAGCAGGCGCCACAAGTCACCGATCGGCCATTTGCGACCCTCGGGAACCGCTGGAAGCGGCTCCGTCGCGATACCCCGGGATGCGTCGCTCATGGCACCGGGACGCCTTTGGGAGGAACGGCGACCAGCGGCCGGAAGTAGCCGGTCGGTTCCCGCTCGCCCACCATGATGCCTTCCGCCTCCACCCAAGCGTGCGCCGCGAACGGAGCGACCCTGCGAATGCCGACGCACCACGTCGGCCACACTCCTGATGCCCGGCAGAGCAGCGCGGTGGCAACAGACCGGGGAACACAGCCCTGCGCGCCCCGGCACAGGATGCTCACCGTCATAACGGCCTCCCGTGCGGCCAGCGTCTGCTCGTAGTCGGCCGGCCGAGCGCCGTGCTGCAGCCAGGTCAGGACGGAACGGATCCGGCCGGGCGACTGGGTGGCCAGAAGCCTGGCGGCCACGACCGCGGCGATCGCCAGTGGCCGTCGGCGCAGCGGCAGTTCTCCTCCTCGACGGGGCAACGACATGGGTGTGCTCATCGGGCGGCACCTTCCTCGTGAACGTGCTCCGCTCGGCGTGCGACGACGGACGGGGGTTGCTCCCGTCAGCGGGCGCTGTCGGTGGCGATCAACCCGGCCGTGTCGAGTTGGACCAGCAGGGTCTGTATGTCCCGGTTCGCAGTGGTAACATCCACCTCGTAACTGTTGACCACAGCGTCGGCTGCTTCGGCGGTGCTGCCGCCGTCGAGCAGTAGCCGCAGGACAAGTGCCCCGATCGGGTTGAGTGTCCAGTAACGACCGCTGCGTTCATCCAGGAGCCCGATCCCATAGTCGGTTTCCGCGTGGACGACGCCTTTGCGTAGCACCAGCATCTATTCTCCCACGGAGTCCTTACGCCTGAGTAGGCTGCGCCTTCACGGTCCGGTCGCCGGCGAGTACCCGCAACCACATCTCACAAGCGAAGGTCTGCTGAAGGGGCTCGTGAGCCAGCGAAGGCCCGTGGGAGTACCGACAGCCGGCCCGTAGTTTCTCGGCGTCGACCAGTCCGAGAGCGGCAAGCATCGAGTCCTCGGACAATGCCAGCAGCCAGTCACGGTTGGCAGACAGCCCTGCTTCTTCCTCGGTCGATCCTTCCGCTTTTGTGACGCGCCCCAGCGAGACCGCTGGCACGATTCCGTGCATAGCCTCCTTGAGTAGCGGCTTGTACTCCCAGGGGGTGGACCGTTCTTCCGGACGTACCATGAGGGACGCCTCGATGACCCGGTCGTCGAGGAAGGGCGCGGCGATCGGGATGCGGCTGGGCGCGGCGAGCTGGGAGAACAGGCGAACGGCTCCGGCCCCGGAGCGGATGGACAGGATGTCACAGTGCTGGTCACGGGTGCCAGCCAGCGGGCGGGCCGATCCCAGGACCGCGTCGAACGCCTCACGCACCAGGCAGACGCCGTCCGCGGTCACCCACGGCGCCAGCCGTGGCGCAGCGGCCCAGTCCAGGTCGGGCAGCGGTTGCCTCCGCCCGGAGCCGGTCACCTGCGCGGCCACGTCGGACAGAGCGGCGTGGTACGAGCGCGGGCGCAGCATCATCCACAGGCTTGCCGGCAATGGCCATCGGTTGTGGGCCCGCAAGCCGCGGAGCCGGTCGAAGGCGGTCCACGGGCGGCGGCGGACCAGCGTGTACAGGTAGTTCGGCCCTCCCTCGAGGACCTCGTCACCACCGAGTCCGGTCAGGTGCACCCGGGGTTGGTACGGGGCCAGCCGGTGGAATCCGGCGAGCATCTTCGCCCGGTCGATAATCCCGATGAAGGGCCTGTCCAACTGTTCGTCGGTGGTTGCGATTCCGTCATAGACAAGTGGAAGATCTTCACGTGGCAGGATCTCGTGTACTGCCGTCGGCAGGTTCTCGATGGCGAGAGCAGCCCACTCCGCGTCGTCGTCCCCCGGGTCCCGTCCGATTCCGGTGTAGGCGACGAGAGCGATCGGATGCCGAGCGGCGAGAAAGCACAACGAGGTCGAGTCGAGTCCGCCGGACAGGTCGCTGCTCACAGTGCCACCCATACCGGCGCGGACGCCTACGGCCTCGGTGAGTGCATGCCGTAGCAGCCGTGCGCCCTGCGCCAACGGAAGTACAGGATCGGGTTGTCGCCACCAACGAATCCGGCTTGGCCGCCCGTTTCCGGCAACCAGGAGGAAATGATCCGACGGTACCGCTTCGATGTTTCGCCACATCGGCTGGTCGTCCAACGGGTACGGCGCTATCGGGTCGAGGAGCGCCAGTGCAACGGCGTGCATGTCCAACTCACCACCGGTGACAGCGGCCAGTACATCGGCCCGGTCCGCGGCGATCACCTGGTCGTCGACCACGACGTAGAAGACCCGCCGTGTACCTGACGCGGTGCCCTGGACACGGCGACGGCCGTCGATCTCGGCGATGATGTGGAAGCTTCCTGGCAACGAGCAGGCCAAGGTGCCGAGCGAGGCCACATCCCGGGTGCGTTCGAGAACGCGCGTGAGGTAGGCGGCGTCGACCGGGCAACATCCTATCAGCGTTATCCGGGACCGTCCCGTGACCGCTGTAACGATCCCATCCCGGGGCCAGTCGCCCAACAGCCATGGCCGGCCGGAATCGTAGCGGACCGATTCGGTGGCATGGTCGGTGATCTCGGCTGCGACCGCGGCAGCGACACCGGAGTCCGGTAGCACCACGAACCACGGGGTTCCGGTGGGCAGCGTAGGAAATCCGGTCATCTCGTCAGGGCCCCGTTCCTTCTCGGCGGTCGGTATCAGTACCCCGATACATCAGTACCCCGATACCCCGATGAGTGGGCGGGTGGCGGCAGCTGTAGGGCCACCACCACCCGCCCCGTTCGGCTCACGGCCTGTCAGGTGATTGCTGCCGGGTGTGGGCGGAAATCCAGACTTCTCCTACCCGACACCCACGCGTCCTACCCGACACCCACGCGACACGTGAGGAGTCGATCCGGCTACTTAGCTCCGAACCTGCCTCGGCGTCCCTCAAATTCGCCAAAGTCGCGGAAGCCGCGGCGCCGGCCGAAGAAGTCACGCCCGTGTCCCCAGTAGTGGCCACCGGTGATCGTGGCGAAGGCGCCGGCCTCGTGCAGAGCAGGCGCCTCGTAGGAAGCCTTCATGGATCCCTCCCGTTGAAGTCTGTGGTTGTCTGGTCGCCGGACGATCTGATCTTTTCCGACTGGGCCGATCGCTGATCGAGACCAGTATCTTGTCTACGTTCCGTGTCCGGCTGGTGTTAACTGTTCCACCGAGAGGTTCAATTTTGGTTCAGCCTGCATACATCCGCCGATTGATGCGCCTCATCGGTACCCGCACTGATCGGACGGTAGGCTCGGGTTGGTGGCGTTGTCGGCCACCAGCGTCTCGTTGTCGGCCGAAAGGATCTGATGATGAAGCCGCCGTAGGTCGACACCGGGCTCTATTCCAAGATCGTTTGCAAGACGGTCGTACACGGTCCGGTAGGCGGACAGGGCTTCGGCTCGACGGCCCGAACGGTCCAGTGCGACCAGGAGCTGACCCCAGAGGCGTTCCCGGAGCGGATATTCCACTATTAGTGCACGCAGCGTGGGTAGGATGATCTCAGGTTGGCCCAGGGCGAGGCGGGCATCCATCAGGTCCTCCCAGACTGCCCAGCGCTGTTCCTCAAGCCGGGCGGTCTCGGCGAGCGCGATGTCCGCGGGCAATTCTTCGAAGGGTTGACCACGCCATAGCTTCAGAGCTTCCTCGAAGTATTCAATGGCTTTCTCGCGGGTGCCGGAACGCAATGTTTCCCGACCCCTGTCCGCCATCCTCCCGAATATGGAGAAGTCCATTTCTTCGGGCAATACGTTGATGCGGTACCCGCCTCTTTTGCTTTCAATTCTGCCGAATGGATCCCGGCTGGGTGGCAGCGCATGACGCAACTGGGAGACATAGGTCTTGATGTTTCCGGAGGCGGAACGAGGCGGCTCGTCCTCCCAGAGGGAGGAGCAAATCCGGTCAACGCCGACCCAGGTGTTGGAGTTCAGCAGCAGCAAGGAAAGCAGTACCCGTGGTTTGCCCTGATGAATATCTACGGGCTCGCCGTCCGGATTGTATACTTCCAGTGGTCCTAGTATGCGAAAAAGAGCTTTCCCGCTCAGGGTATCACCCATACGCCTTGCGGTACCCGGTCGACAGCCGGGTTAAGCCCGGCTATCGCGGTCGGGTATCGCAGGTGGCACGTATTATCTGGAAATGTTATTCGAAACTCCTGTTAATATTGGAAAGTCGTGCGAATGAAGAACATGTCGATCGTTTGTCAACCAGCGGCCTTGGATTGTGAGGCCCGGAGGTGTCAGCCGGAGTCGGTGGGGTTCAACAGGTTCGCCACGATGCCGTCAGGGTCGGGACCGGTCCCGGTGGGCGGTGTGCTCGGTGTCGTCGACGTCCCGATTGTCGGCGTTGTCGCCGCCGGCGTGGGGCTGGCGGTGGGGGCGTGTGCGTTCCCCGGGCGCCCGGGGGCGCTCGGAGCGGGGCCCGCGCTCGGCGGAACGTCAGCGGTGGCCGGGCCCGATGCGGTGGGCTCGGTGGGAGGACCCGCGCTGGGAGCCGGCGCGGCGGAGGGGTTCACCGGCAGCGCCGCGGTCGGGTCCCCGACGACCGGTTCCCGCGTGGGTGCATGGTCCACCGGGGTCGAAACGGCGGCCGGAGCGCCCGCCCGCGACGGTGGCGTGAACCCGGCGGCGGTGAGGGTGTCGTCCACACCGTGCACGTAGTCGAGGGCGTCGGATGCCATCGTGCGCAGCTGACCACCGGGCAGGCCGTCGAGCAGGGTCCGCAGATCCCGGGTCTGGTCGGCGGTGAAATCCCGGACCGCGCGCAGTGCGTCGTCGCTGCCGTTGCGAGCCTCGGCGACCAGCACGTCCCCGCCGGCCGCCGCCTCGTTGCGCCAGGCTGCCAGAAGACCGCGAATCTCGGTGGTCTTCGTCGGAAGCCGTCCGTCGTCCATGAGAGTCTGGATCTCACCCAGCCTGGTCCGGGCGATGTCGAGGTGGACCTTGGCCTTTTCGACACGGTTACTGGTGAGATCAAGCTGGATCTGCTCGACCCGGAGCTTGAGCCCGTAGAAGGGTTCACCGGGAACCGCCCGATGAGCGTTGACCGCGATACCCGTCACCAGGACCGACGTGGCAAGGGCGCCGATCAGAGCCGGGCGGGCACCGACCCACGCGCGCGAGCCGCGTCCGGGTGCCCTTTCCTCGCCGGTCAGGCGTTCGTTGGTCAGACGTTCGTTGGTCAGACGTTCGTTGGTCAGACGTTCGTTGGTCAGACGTTCGTTGGTCAGATGTTTGCCGTTGACGGTTTCGGTGGCTGGGAGCTTGCGGTTGTGGAGCTCGCGGTTGTGGAGCTCGCTGGTCGGGGGTTCGGCGAGCAGATGGGCGCGCAGGGACGCGCGGAACTCCTCGCGCGGCGACACCTGTTCACAGGCTCGCAGCGCGGTGACGACGTCCAGCCTGGTGCGGTCGCGCATGCCCACGACAGGCTGCCGACCGTCGATCAACCGGTCAAGGCGTTCCGCTCGTCGCCTGGTGAGTGATACTCCCATGGCGTCCCCCCCGTTCCCCCTGTACGGTGCGCAGCCCAGGCGCTGGTCGGCACCCGCATACACCGTCCGCTCCCATGGTGACGGGGAACACCCCGCGCGGGCACGTATCTCGCCCTCGCCGTCCACGGTGATTCGTCCGGACGGTTTGATCCGGCCGGCACGGAATCCACCCTGAACGATCGCCACATCATCATTTGATCTATCCCACCGTGAGGGTCACCTTGGTGCCCTGTTGGACCTGGCTTCCGGCGGGCGGGTTCATGCTCTTGACGGTGTCGCCGAAGAAGGCGATACCATCACGTTCGGCCTTCAGCCCGGCGTGTTGCAGTACTCGCGCGGCGGCCTGGTACTTGAGGCCGACGACATCGGGAACGTCGACCAGCTGACCGCTGCCGTCCCCGCCGTTGCCTCCTCCTCCTGTGTCGGGCGGACCCTTGGAGACGAACAGGGTGACCGTCGAGCCGCGGTTGACCTGCTGCCCGGGGTCGGGGGAGGTGCGCACGACGCTGCCGGCGGCGACGGTGTCGTCGTTGATGTCCGCACGGTTGACGGTGAGACCGAGTGCCTGGAGCTGGCTGCGGGCCTGTTCGAACGTCAGCTGGATCACGTAGGGCATGGTGACGGTGGCCGGGCCGGTACTGACGATCAGCGTCACCGCGGTGCCCTGGGCGAGCTCGGTGCCCGCGGCCGGGTCCGTTCTGATCACGTTACCGGCCGCGATCGCGGCGTTGGCTTCCTGGCGTGGGGTAGGCGTCACGTTGAGCTGTTGGCGGGTGAGCCTGCTCTGGGCTTCGGTCACCGACAGGGTGGCGACGTCGGGCACGTGGACCTTCGCCTTGCCCAGGCTGAGGCGTACCCGCACCGTGCTGCCGGGCTTCACCTCGGCGGTGCTGGCCGGATTCTGCTCCATGACCCGGCCCTCGGTGAACGTGTCGCTGGTGGCGGCATCATCGAAGACCACGGCCAGCCCGGCCTCGGTGAGCGTCCGTTCCGCCGTGGCCCGGTCGAGACCAACCAGCGGGGGGACCCGTACCGTGCCCGGCCCGGACAGCGCCCTTGCCCCGGCGAACACTGCGACCAGGGCGATGAGCGTGACAACGGCTATCGCCACGAGCCTGCCGACCGACCATCGCGACCGTCGCCGGTAGTGCGGCGCGAGACCGTGCAGGTCCCCCCCGCCACGTTCGTAGCCGGTGGTCGCCCGGGAGCCGTCGACCGCAGCCAGCCCCGGGTGGGTGCCGTCGGGGTAGCGGTCGGGGTAGCCGTCGGACGGGCCTGGCTCCTGGCCGGGCTCCGGTAGGTACGCCGCGAGCTCGCGCAGCTCGTCCAGCATGGCGGCGCCGTCGGCGGGCCGTCGGTTCGGGTCGCGTGCGGTGGCGCGGAGCACGAGCGTGTCCAGCGCGGCGGGGATGCCCGGAACGGCTGCGGACGGCGCGGGAACATCGCCGTGCACGGACTGGTAGGCAAGCGACATCGGGGTGCTGCCGCTGTGGGGCAACTGCCCAGTCAGCATCTCGTACAGCACGACTCCGGCGGCGTAGATGTCGCTGCGGGTGTCGGCCGAGCCGTCGCTGACCTGCTCGGGTGCGAGATAGCCGACGGTCCCCATCACGACACCTTGTGTCATGGCGTAGGTCGCCTGGTTGACGGGCCGGGCGAGCCCGAAGTCCGCGACCTTCACCTGGCCGTCGTTGCCCAGCAGGATGTTCTCCGGCTTGATGTCACGGTGTATGAGGCCGGCGTCGTGGGCGGCCGTGAGAGCTTCGAGGACCGGCTCGATGATCTCGACAGCCTCGGCCGGGGTCAGTCGACCGCGGTTGCCGATGTGCTGGCGCAGGGTCTGCCCCCGGACAAGCTCCATCACCAGATAGATGACATGCCCGTGGGGCCCGTTGTCACTGCCCTGATCGAGGATGGAGACGGCACGCGGGGTGTTCAGCCGCGCCGCGGCGGTGGCCTCTCGGTGGAAGCGCCGGACGAAGTCCTGATCGTGCGCGAAGGCGGGATGCATGACCTTGAGAGCGACCAGCCGGTCAAGCCGGTTGTCGTGCGCGACATAGACCGTCGCCATGCCGCCTACCGCGATGCGTTCCTGCGCGGTGTAGCGCCCGTCCAGTAACCGTCCGATGACGGGGTCTGTGACGGTCGCGTCCATATGGCACAGCTTACGATCGCGTGCTCCGGTCGCGGGCATCCGGTCGGATGGGGCCCGTTGTGATGCGCCGGTGGGGCCCGTTGTGATGCGCCGGCAGCTGTCATGCGCAGGCAGATCGAAACCGCGGGGAAACCTGCGCGGGGAAACGGGTGCCGGGCTACCCTCGCCGACATGGAGCGGATTGTCGTCGTGGGCGCGGGACTCGCCGGAGGCCGGACCTGCCAGGAGCTGCGGGCTGGCGGGTATACCGGGACGCTGACCCTGCTCGGTGCCGAGGACCACCTCCCGTACGACCGACCGCCACTGTCAAAGGCCGTGCTCGCCGGACGCAGGGACGACACCACGTTGCCTGTTGACCTGGGCGATGTCGAGCTGCTTCTCGGCCGTCGCGCCACCGGGCTGCGGCCGGGGGCCCTCGACACCGATCGTGGTCCGCTCGATTTCGACGGCCTGGTCATCGCCACCGGTGCCGATCCGGTGCGGCTGCCCGGTGACGGGCGCCAGCGGGTACTGCGCACCATCGACGATGCCCGCGCGTTACGGGAGGTCCTGCGTCCGGGTCTGCGGCTCGCGGTGGTCGGGGCGGGCTGGATCGGCGCGGAGGTGGCTACGGCCGCCGCGGCCGCCGGTGCGGCGGTGACCGTCGTCGAGGCTGCGGACGTCCCGTTGGCGCAGGCGCTCGGGGACGAGGTCGGCTCCCGTATGATCGACTGGTATGCCCAGGCCGGCGTGACGTTGCGGCTGGACACCGAGGTCCACGCCGTCCAGCCGGACGGGCTTGCACTCGTCGGCGGCGAGCACCTGCTCGCAGACGAGATCGTGGTTGGCGTCGGGGTTCGGCCGGCCACCGGTTGGCTCGTCGGTTGCGGGCTCGCGCTCGACCGTGGGGTCGTCGTGGACGAACACCTTGCCGCGGACTGGTCCACACCGGTTGTCTGCGTCGGCGACAGCGCCGCATGGTGGTCGCTGCGCTACTCGACACGGATGCGGGTCGAACACTGGGACTGTGCCCAGCAGTCACCGGTTGTCGCCGCGGCCACCCTGCTGCGTGCAGACGCGACTACACCGTTGCGTGCAGACGCGGGTACCCCTCCGGAGGACGTCGCGGTCTATGACCCGGTGCCCTATTTCTGGTCCGACCAGTTCGATCGAATGATCCAATTTGCGGGTCGCCGCCCGGCCGACGCGAAGCCGGTGTGGCGTGGCGACCCGAGCCAGCTCAAGGGCTGGTCGGCGGGCTGGTTCGACGATGCCGGCCAGCTGGCGGCTGTGGTCGCCGTCGGGCGACCGGCCGATGTCGTGCGTGGCCGGCGCCTGATGGTCGCCGGTGCCACGATCGACCCGACCCGGTTCGCGGACGCGTCGACACCGTTGGGCTGATCCGGCCTTCGGCCGGGGCTTAGAGCGCCCGGCAATAGGGGACGCGGCGTCGCGGGGCTGGGGCACGCACCTCGCCGCGTTGTCGTCGGTCGCCACCCAACACCAGGGTGACTTCTTCCTCCGCCTCGCGATCTACGCGCCCCAGCCCCGCTCCTTGATCCACGCCCCTATTGTCGGGCGCTCTTACTGGGGGCCGCGCGTAGGCGAACATGCGCGGGTAGGAACATGATTGCGCGGCTGTTGGCCCGATGGGCGGGCAGCGACCGGTATGGTCATGAGTCATCGGTGTTTCGGGACGAGACCCCCGTCGGGATGCCGCCCGGGCGATTACTACAGTTCCTGCGTGCCCCGCATTCACCTGGTCTCGAACCTGCCCGGCGCGAGCGTTCTCGGCGACCACCTGCGGGGCGCTGGGCTCGGGCCCACCTCCGCGAGATCCGCCGACGCCCTCCTCGTGCTCATCGATCGGCCGCTCGACGGGGTCGAACAGGACGTGTTGGATCGCGCGCGCCAGTCCGTCCCCGTGCTGCTCGCCGGCCCCACCCTGCGGTCGCTGCCACCTGACAGTCCGCTGGTCGAGGCGTCGGGGCTGCTTCCCGGGCGAGTGATCCCGGCTCACGAGCTCAGCCTGATTCCCGGCCCGGACGGCGGTGACTTCACCGCCCGTATCGGCGACTTCCGCCCGGTCGACCAGTGGGTCATACCTGACAAGATTGTCGACGACGTGCAGCAGTTGCTGATGGTTCGCCACGAGTTGGCCGATCATGCGGTGTGCACCTGGCGTCCGTCCACGGGGCTGGGCATGTTCACCCTCGGCTCGGGCGGCCGGGTGCTGGCTGATCCGGCATACCATCGGCTGATCGGGCGGTGGCTACGCCACGCCCTCGGGGTTCTTGATGCGCCGCCGGTGCGGGTGGGGCTGCTCGGCACGGCCGACTCCGCCGCCGCCCACCACATGGCCGTCGAGGCGACCGAAGGCCTGGAGATGACCGCTGTCTGTGACGGTGGGTCCCGTCCGTCGGGTCGTGGTGGCGACCGCGGTGCCCGCCGGATCGCCAATCCAGCTGAGTTGGTGGCCGACCCCGAGGTGGGTCTGGTCATCGTTGCCACGCCGACCCACACCCATGCCGAGTGGGCCATGCGGGCGCTGGATGCCGGAAAGCATGTCGTCGTCGAACAGCCCTTCTGCCTGGCCACCCAGGAGGCTGACGATCTCATCTCCGCCGCGGCCGAGCGCGGCCTCGTCCTGGCCGTGCACCCCGACCAGCGCGACGATCCCGGCTGCCGGGCACTGCGGGCCGCGGTCAGGTCGGGCGCTGTCGGCGACGTGCTGTGGCTGGAGACGTTCCAGGGTGCGTTCGCGCGTCCCGCCGGAACCTGGCATGACGACGTCAGAGTGAGCGGAGGCGTCATCTACGATCGCGGGTTCGCCCATCTGGACTTGATTCTCGACCTGCTGACCGAACCCGTCGAGTGGGTGTCGGCATCCGCCCACAAGCGG
The DNA here is from genome assembly GCF_963555915.1 of Protofrankia sp. Cas4. NCBI lineage: Bacteria > Bacillati > Actinomycetota > Actinomycetes > Frankiales > Frankiaceae > Protofrankia > Protofrankia sp. Cas4. The sequence goes on along the minus strand of NZ_CAUVXL010000187.1, from coordinate 7,193 downwards.
GTCTGGCACCACGTCAGCAACGCCGACCATATCCGGATCCTGCTCCACTTCGCCGACGGTGCCGAAGCGCAGGTCACGATCTCCGACATCGCCGCGGTGGCGTGGCCGAGGTTGCATGCCATGGGCGCTACCGGCTCGATCGTCAGCGAGGTCATGACGGAGTCGGCGGGGCCGGCGGGGCCGGGCTCGCGATCCGGGCGGCATTCCGAGCGCACGCCCGAGGCCTTCCCCGCCCCGTTGAACCTGGTCACCGGGGACGGAAACCGGACCCGCCTGGCGTTTCCGCCACCGGCTACCTCGGGCTTCCACAGCGAGCTGGCGGACCGCCTGGTCTCGGGCTGGCCGATGCCGTATCCGGTGGAGGCGGCCCGGCGGGTGGTCGCTGTGATGGAGGCGGCCACCCGATCGGTGGCCGCAGGCGCGGCCCCCGTCACCCCGGCGTGACCAAGAGCCGTTGCCCGGTGTTTACTTTGACCGTGGATTGGCTGACACTGCCCGATGTCGCTGACATGCTCGGGCTGCCCATCACGCGGGTACGACAGCTGGTGGGAGACCGCAAGCTGCTCGCCGTACGCTCAGCGGGCGTCCTGCGGGTGCCCGCTGAGTTCATCGTGGATGGAGCGATCGTCAAAGGTCTTCCCGGCCTGCTGACGGTGCTGACGGACGCGGGGTTTTCCGACGAGGAGGCGATCGACTGGCTCTTCCGGGAAGACCCGACCCTGCCCGGTACCCCCGTGCGGGCGCTGGCGGAAAACCGTGGCCGGGAAGTCAAACGCCGGGCCCAGGCCCTGGCCTTTTAGAGCGCCCCGCCGCACACAGGGTCATGGCACACATAGGGTCATGGCTATGGTGCGGTCTTCTGGTGATCTGACCTCGCAGGTACCGTCGCCAACGGTGCCGGTGCCGGTGCCGGTGCGGCAGGCGCGGCTCGCCGATGCTCGGCTCTACCTGTGCACCGGGCGCCAGCCGGCGTTCCCCAGGTTTGTCGACGACGTTCTCGCCGGCGGTGTGGACATCGTCCAGCTCCGGGAAAAGGGCCTGGAATGGCAGCCCGAGGCCGACCTGCTCGCCGTGATGCGGGAGATCGCCCAGCGGCGTGCGGCGCTGGTGAGTGCCAACGATCGTGCCGATCTCGCCGCCTTCACCGGCGTGGACGTGTTGCATGTGGGGCAGTGCGACATCCCACCCCGGCTCGCCCGGGCGCTGCTCGGCCCGGACGTGCTGATCGGGCGGTCCACCCATGATCCCGAACAGCTCACCGCCGCGATCGAGGATCCCGACGTGGACTACTTCTGCGTCGGGCCGGTGTGGGCGACGCCCACCAAACAAGGGCGCGCCCCGGTCGGGCTGGAGCTGCCGCGTCTGGCCGCTCGGCTCGCCCCGCCGTTCGCATCCGGGGTCAAGCCGTGGTTCGTCACCGGCGGGGTGGACGCGACAACGCTCGACGAGATCCTCGACACCGGCGCCCGGCGGGTGGTCGTCGTCCGGGGCATCACCGGGGCAGCGGACCCGGGTGCTGCCGCGGCGGGCCTGACCGGCCGGCTCCGCGCGGCCTGACCCGAGCGCGGTGCGGCACCTGACGTACCTCGCGGTCCTCGCGGCCTGTCTGATCGGCACCGCGCCGCTAGAGGTGATCTTTCGCACCCGGGTCTACGCGCGGCCGGTGCGGTTGTTGTTGACGTTGCTGCCGGTGGGCGTCGTGTTCACCGGTTGGGATGTCTATGCGATCTTGCACCGGCACTGGGGCTATGACCGCGCCCAGATGTCCGGGGTGCGCCCGGTCGGCGGGCTGCCGCTGGAGGAGCTGCTGTTCTTCCTGGTGGTGCCGGTCTGCGCGGTCCTGACGCTGGAAGCCGTCCGTGCGGTCAAGGGCTGGCCGGTCGGTGACGAGCCGGCGGGTGACGAGCCCGCGGGTGACGAGCCTGCGGGTGCCATCCCCGCAGGTGACATGCCCGCGGATGACAACCCGTGAGTTATACCGCCCTTGCGGCCGTCGGCGTCGCCGCCACCGTGTTCCTCGATCTCGCGGTGCTGCGGACCAGAGTGCTTGTCCGTAAGGCGTTCTGGGTTGCCTATGCCATCATCATCGTCTTCCAGTTGATCACGAACGGTGTCCTGACCGGCCTGGCGATCGTCACCTACGATCCCCGCGCGATTCTCGGCCCCCGGTTCGTGTACGCCCCTGTCGAGGATCTGCTGTTCGGGTTCGCCCTGGTCACCCAGACGCTGTCCTGGTGGGTCTACTGGGGGCGCCGCCTGGATGGAGCGAAGCCGGCGCGTTCTCGTTCCGATGGTCAACCAGGTGGGTCCAGCTGAATCGTACGTTCGGTTGTTTGTCCCGAATGCAGTCCGCAGGCGCGTCGGCTATGGTGCATCTGTGACGACTTTGCGGATCTCGGATGTGGCCGGCCTGCTGGGTGTCAGTGACGACACGGTGCGACGGTGGGCGGACGCCGGCAAACTGCCGCTGGTCCGCGACGACAGCGGCCGCCAAGCCGTCGAGGGCGCGGCGCTGGCCCGGTTCAGTCAGGAGCTGGCGGCGTCGGTGGACCGGCCGCCGGCGGTCGACGCCGCGGTGGTGGGTGAGTCGGCCCGTAACCGGTTCCCCGGGATCGTGACCCGCGTGGTGCGGGACGGGGTGATGGCGCAGGTTGAGATCCAGGCCGGTCCGCACCGGATCGTGTCGTTGATGAGCCGGGAGTCCGCCGACGAGCTCGGTTTGGAGCCCGGCGTGATCGCCGTGGCGTCGGTGAAGTCGACGAATGTGGTGATGGAACTTCCTCAGCAGCGTCGCTGAACCGCCTGTCGCGCCGGCGCGTCCGTGCCGGCGGAGGTCCGCTGTTTTCCGTTGAGGGGGATACGTGGGAACGCGATCGAAATTCTGGGCGCTGTGTGCGCTGGTGTGTACGGTTCTGGTGGGATGTGGTTCGAGTATGACCAGTTCTAACGCGACCGCCCCGCCGTCGACGTCGCAGGCGGGGACACCTGCGCTGACCGGGACGGTGACGGTGTTCGCGGCATCGTCGCTGACCGAGTCGTTCACCGAGCTGGGCAAGCAGTTCGAGGCGGCGCATCCCGGGGTGAGCGTGAAGTTCAACTTCGGAGCGAGCTCGACGCTGGCGACCCAGCTCACTCAGGGTGCGCCCGCGGATGTGTTCGCCTCGGCCAGCGCGACGAACATGGCAGCCGTTGTGACCGCCGGGCAGGCGGCCAACCCGACGACGTTCGCGAAGAACTCGATGGAGATCGTGACTCCGCCGAACAACCCGGCGAACATCGCGGCCGTCGCCGACCTGGCGAAGCCGGGGGTGAAGGTCGCGCTGTGTCAGGCGCAGGTCCCGTGCGGGGTGACCGCCGCGAAGGTCTTCGCCAACGCGGGTGTCACGGTCACGGCGACGACCTACGGCGCGGACGTGAAGGCGGTCCTGACCACGGTCGAACTCGGTGAGGTCGACGCCGGCATGGTGTATGTCACCGACGCGCAGGCCGCGGCCGCGAAGGTGAAGGGGATCGCGATCCCCGCGGCGCAGAACGCCTCCACGGCCTATCCGATCGCTGCCCTGACCAAGGCGCCGAACCCGGCTGGGGCGGCGGCGTTCGAGGCGTTCGTGTTGTCGCCCAGCGGGCAGGCGGTGCTGGCCAAGGCCGGGTTCTTGCCCGGTTCGTGAGCCATCTCCCGCTCCTGGGTCGTGTCCTGGGTCGTGCGGACCGGCGGCGTTCGGGCTCCCCCGTCCGCGTCCCCGTCCCCGTCCCCGTCCCCGTCCACGCCCGCGTCCGGCAGGGTGAGCGGTCCGGGGGCGGCGGCCGGGTGCCGGTTCCGTTGGCGGTCGCCGGCGCTGTCGCGATCGGCTTCCTGCTGCTGCCGCTGGCGGGCCTCCTCCTGCGGGCACCGTGGCGCAGCCTGCCCGCGCTGCTGGTCACCCCGGCGGTGGGGGAGGCGTTGCGACTGTCGTTGATCACCTCGACGATCGCGACCGTGCTGTCGTTGCTGGTCGGCGTGCCGCTGGCCTGGCTGCTGGCCCGCGCGAGCTTTCCCGGCCGGGGCCTGCTGCGTGCGGTGGTGACGGTGCCGTTGGTGCTGCCGCCGGTGGTCGGTGGGGTGGCGTTGCTGCTTGCGTTCGGCCGGCGCGGGATCGTCGGCCGCCATCTGGACGCCTGGTTCGGCATCACCCTGCCGTTCACCACCGCTGGTGTGGTGATGGCGGAGGCGTTCGTGGCGATGCCGTTTCTGATCGTGACGGTGGAGGGGGCGTTGCGATCGACCGACCGCCGCTTCGAGGACGCCGCCGCCACCCTCGGGGCCAGCCCGTGGGTGACCTTCCACCGGGTCACCCTCCCGATGATCGCGCCGTCGCTCGGTGCGGGCGCGGTGCTGTGCTGGGCGCGCGCCCTCGGCGAGTTCGGCGCGACGATCACGTTTGCCGGTAACTATCCGGGGACGACCCAGACCATGCCGATCGCGGTCTATCTCGCGCTGGAGACCGACCCGGATGCGGCGATCGCCCTGTCCCTCGTTCTGCTCGCGGTGGCCGTGGGCGTTCTGCTGCTGTTGCGGGAACGCTGGCTGCGGCCGGGTAATGCACTGTGAGCGAGGCTGCCCTGCAGGCCCGGGTGCGGGTGGAGCGTACGAACGGTTTCACCCTTGAGGTCGCACTGACCGCAGCGGGCGGGAGGACGGTGGCCGTTCTCGGCCCGAACGGGTCGGGCAAGACGACGCTGCTACGGGTGCTCGCGGGCCTGCTGCCGATCGACGGGGGACGTGTCAGCCTCGGCGACGAGGTCGTGGACGATCCGGCTGCCGGGATCTTCGTCCCGGCGCAGCGGCGCGCGGTCGGGATGGTCTTCCAGGACTATCTGCTGTTCCCGCACCTGACCGCCCGGGACAACGTCGCCTTCGGTCCGCGTGCCCGCGGGATGTCCCGGGCCGCGGCCCGCGCCGCCGCCGGGCAGTGGCTGGCGACGTTTGGCCTGGCCGAGTTCGCCGACCGCCGCCCCGGTGTGCTCTCGGGCGGGCAGGCCCAGCGGGTGGCGTTGGCCCGAGCGCTCGCGGGCGGGCCGCGCCTACTGCTGCTGGACGAGCCTCTCGCCGCCCTGGACGCGTCCACCCGGCTGGCCGTCCGGGCGGATCTTCGCCGGCACCTCACCGGTTTCGCGGGCCCGTCGGTGCTGGTGACCCACGATCCGATCGAAGCGATGGTGCTCGCCGACGAGATTGTGATCATCGAAGCGGGCCGGGTGGTACAGCAGGGGCCGCCGGCAGAGGTCGCCCGCCGGCCCCGGACCGACTATGTGGCCAGGCTCGTCGGGCTGAACCTCTACCGGGGGCAGGCCGACGCCGGCCGGGTGCGGTTGGCCGGCGGTGGTGTCCTGACCATCGCGGACACCGCGATCGGCGGGCCGGTGCTGGCCGCGTTGCGGCCCTCCGCCGTCGTCCTCGGGATCGAGGAGCCGCACGGCAGCGCCCGCAACACCCTCGCCGGCCGGATCGCCGGGCTGGAACTGCTGGGTGACCGGGCCCGGGTGGCGCTCGACACGATCCCCCCGCTGCTCGCCGACGTCACCCCGGCCGCCCTCGCCGAGCTGCGCCTGGAACCGGGCGTGACCGTGTGGGCGTCGTTCAAGGCAACCGACGTCGAAACCTACCCTCAACTCCAGGAGTAACCGGCCGTTCCGGATCTTGTGGGTGCGGTGACTACTGTTCGTGCTCGATCCGACGCCAGCGTGCGTGGCGGGAGCGGGGCGGACCCACCAGTTCTATCGCCCCGTTCCGCTGCAGTCGGGCGAGGGCCGCACGAACCTGAGGCTCGGTGAGGCCGGTTCGTTCGGCGATTTCGCGACGGGCCATCGGTGTGGTCGACAACGCGGCGTAGACCTGTTCATAGTAGGAAGAGCCGGAGTCGACGTCTGGGGGGCGCACGGTACCCGGCCCGAGCCGGTAGACGGCCTGGCCGCGGTTGCCTTCCTGGATGAGCAGGCCGCGCCCGCGTAGTTCCTGAAGATGCGTGGTCGCAGTCCTTGAGTCTGAGACTCCGGTGGCGGTCCGGTAGTTGACGTTTGTGAGGGTCTCACCCCGCCGGGCGAGCGCCAGCGCGCTGAACTGGGCGCGGCTCAGTCCGGAAACGTCAAGCGAGGACAGCCATTGCAGTGTTTCCTCGTCCAGCAGGGTGTGATTCGGGAAGGTGACGCTGAATGTCGCGATGCGGTCGTCGAAGGTCGGCGGCTCCATGCCGACCTCCGTCAGCGACGTGCGTATCCGGGCGATTCCTGTCCCGCGGTTCTCGCACACGGTACGGCCGGCTTCGAGCGGGGTGTCCTCCAGGAGTTTGAGCAGGACGGGGTTGCGTGACGAGGCTGGGACGGTACCGAGGCCGAGATCCCTGACGTGCAGCGGCCCGTAGAGTCCGCCTGGGTTGCGGATGAGAAGGCGGTCCGGGTACAGCTCGATCTGGACCTGGGCTCCTTGCGCCGCCGGTGAATAGTCGCGATGCACGATGGCGTTGACGATTGCTTCCCGGAGTACTTCTTCCGGATATTCCCATTCGTCGACACGGAAGAGACCGGAGATGATGCTGCGTTGTTTCATGTGACGTTTCAGCATTGCGATCGTGTCGCGGACGAGGACCGGTATGGGACCGTCGATGGAACGGTTGTCCAGAAAGCGTTCCCCGCGCGGCCCCGGCACGGCGGGATCTGGTGTCGGAAAAATCACGACGGTAACGTCCAGCTGGGGGAGGTACTGCTGTGGGAAGATTCCCAACGTGAGCAGTCCGGCCATTGTCGGACGGGGGCCGTCGTCGGTCTCCCGTAGTACGTTCAACAGTCGTAGGATCTCGTGGTCGGAGCGTTGTGAAAGTATGGGTCGTTGTTCTCGTACACGAACGAGGAAGGCTTTCGTTCGTTCCAGATCAAGGTCGTCGATCGTCGCGTCGAAGACGACGGTCGCGTCATGCTTCACTGCGGCGCGGTTTTCCAGGAGGAGTTGAACTTCGTAGGCCGAGAGTTTGCGGTCCCCGTCCGCCATCCGGACGAATGACGTCTCCCATGGCGCACGGCCGGCGAGGTGGCACGGCCGCCGTTCCCTGGGGAGGGACGGCACCTGTGCCGCGAGGATCTTTATGCCGTCGATGTCAATGAGATCAACAGCGGCGGCGATCGGCGGATCCATGGATCGACAGAGCGTGACGAAACGGTTG
>NZ_CAUVXL010000186.1:1100-10900 GCF_963555915.1 Protofrankia sp. Cas4 | reverse complement strand
ACAGGTCTAGAGTGATCCTCTATGGCAAGTGACCCGGGCTCACGAAGTCATGAAGAGATCGTTCGCGCCGCTCTGGCGTGCGCGACCGAGCAGGGGTGGGAATCCACCTCACTGGAGGCGGTGCGTCGGCGGGCCGGCGTCAGCAACGGCAGCCTCTTCCACCACTTCCCGACCCGGGACGCGTTGGCGCGCACGGTCGTAGCCGCCGGACTGGCCGGCCACCAGGCAGCGCTGACGGCCGAACTGCACGCGGCCACCGACTCTCGCCACGGGGTCACCCACGTGGTGATCCGCCACCTGGAATGGATGCAGGACCATCAATCGCTCGCCCGCCTGTTCCTCTCGACCTCGGCCACCACGCTGCGATCAGGACTCGACACGGCCGCAGTCGCCGGAAATCGGGCCTTCTTCCAGGACGTCACCTCCTGGCTGCGGGAGCACGGCTGGACTGGCTCCCCGGATCTGGCGGTGATGCTGGCGCTGTGGATCGGCCCGGCGCAGGAGTACGCCCGCCGCTGCCTGGAAACCGCCGCCGGACGCCTCGACGACGCCACGGACCACCTGGCGGCCGGAGCGTGGCGCGCACTCAAGCCCCTGCTGAACGAGCCCAAGGAGAACCCGTGACCGCCATCGTGCTGGACCGCTACCGACGCGCCCTCAACGAAGTCGACAACATCGTCGCCCGCGTCGAAGACGACCGCTGGGACTTCATGTCCCCCTGTCCGCCCTGGACGGCCCGCGCGGTGCTGGGCCATCTCATCGACGGCCAGCAACAGGTCGCCGCGCTCCTGACAGGGCAGGGCCCCCGCCCGCCGCACGCCGACCCGGACGCACTCGCCGACACGGCACCCGCTGCCGCCTGGCAGGCAGCCCACCGCGACATCGAAAGGGTCCTCGCGAAGGTGTCGACCCCACCGCACAGCAAGCGACCCCGATGGGTCCGCGCAGCGTCGCCGACATTCTGAGCCTCGCCCTGATCGAACCCCTTGTGCGCGCCTGGGACCTGGCCCACGCGACCCGCCACACCGTCGACCTGGACCTCGAAGCCGTCTCGGCAGTCCTCGACGGGGTCCGGGCCCTCGGCGGTCAACTCGCCGCCACCGGCATGTACGCCCCCGCCGTCCCTCCGCCCGCCGATGCCAGCCTTCAGGATCAGCTCCTCGCCGCAACTGGACGACAGCACTGAAGCCTTGGGAAAGAAGTACGGCCTGCATCTGCCCCGATGCCGCAGGCTGCGTGCCAGCACGGCCCATCCGAGGCCCGCATCTCGAACCCCGGCCATGCAGGAACCGGTCATGACGTAGCCGATCTAGAAAAGGGCCCGACCGCGACCCGACGCCGGGCTGGGCCGGCCCAAGGACCTGAGGTGCAGGGGACCGCGCCGATGCGCGACACCCACCACCACCGCTCGTGGGCTCGCCCCGCCCGCGTGCCCGATCATCGAACAGTGCAGGCAGACACGACCAGCGCGCTACGCTTGCCGTGAGGCATCAGGTCTGCCACCGATCCAGGGCCGCCAATTCAGGGAGGTGCGCCGTGACCGCGGAGATGGTCGCTCCCGCCTGGATGCACCAGCAGATCACAGCGGAGCTGTACAACTCGCTGTCCGAAGAACAGTGCAAGGACATCGAGATCGTGGACGGGATGGTCGTCATGGTCCCCAGCGCCTCCCTGCCGCATAACCGGCTGGCGAGGAAAGTCGCCAATGCCATGGAGCTGGCCGGGACCCCGGGGTGGTTCGCCGATCTTGACTTCGATGTCCGGCTCCAGGATGTGCCGCTGACGGTCCGGCGGCCTGATATCGTCGTATACCGGGCAGGCGCGGTCGGTGTCACCCCGATGCGCCCGGAAAACATCCTCCTCGTCGGCGAAGTGGTCTCACCGGGTTCTGAAACCACGGACCGTGTTTTCAAGCCGGAGCAGTACGCCCGGGCCGGCATCCAGTTCTACTGGCGGATCGAGCACTCCGCCGCCGGCGTCCCTCTCGTCTATACCTATGTGCTCGACCCGGCCGCGGGAACCTACCGAGTCGGTGATGTCCACACGGGTGTCGTCGAAGCTGCGGCTCCGTTCCCCGTGAAGATTGACCTCACCCAGCCATAGTGCAAGCGCATCGTCTACCAGCCCAGATGCGCATCGAGCCGCTGCCACTTCTGTTAGCCGGGTCGTTCAGGAGGGCATCAACATCCCTCGGGTCCAACTGTCAAGCCGCGATCTTCACGCCAAAGATCACGCCGCGTTTGTTCTTTCCGATACCCGCTGGTCCAGCACCATCCCGCCAGTCCCGGAGGACGGCGGGGAGAAACTGAGATCAACATAGACACCCGACGGTCAGGGCGTCAGACGGACGAGGGCACAGAGCACGCCGAGGACACGATCATCTCCAGGTGAGACCCGCCGCGTCCGCTGTCTGCTCGACGGTCTCGAATGGGTTGGTTCCAAGGACTCCGCGTCCCTCGAACTCCGGCGCATCCACCCCGACGTCGCTCGGTGGAGACACGACCGACCGCGTCCAGCACTATCCGCCGCCAGGCGTCGTGACATCATGCGTAGCCGCCCTCGGGGGGCCTACAACTCCGTGACGATCGCCGCGCCAGCGAGGCTGGTTGTACCGCAGACCACGCTGCATACGCAGTGTAATAAGGCATGCATTCCTCTCCACGAAGAGTAGCGAACGCCGAAGATCCCAGGAATTCGGTTCCGATCGGTAATTGCGCTGGTCAGCGGCCTCATACTGATGGTATTACGGGCTGCCGGCTTTCCGACCGTCGCAGAACCGGTGGATGAGCGCTTCCCCCGGAGATAGTGTGGCGTGGTCGCACCGTACGGGAGTCGTCCGTCCACAAGACGGCCGATCCGGCGCGCGGCAAAGACGATTGATCCACCCTGATCCGTCATCTTCGGCGACAGGAATGGGCATGGGTGAGCTACAGGTAAAGCCGTGGCGCCGGCGTGGGCAGGACCGGCTTTACGTGAACCTTCCGGACGGGCAGAGTGCCGCCTGGTTCGATCTGCGGACCCATCAGCTCAACGTCCTGCTCGACGTCAATCGGGACGAAGTGGTCGACGCCCTCGCCCCCTACCTGGCGCAAAGGCCGGCGCCCCCGGCCGACCCACTGCCGTCGCCCGCCATGCCGCCGCCACCGCCGCCCGTACCGACGTCGGCACCGCTGGCCGGATGGACGCCGGAAGTATCTACGCCGCCAGGGTGGACGACGAGCGGCCCGGTTGGTGCAGCGCCCCATCCCGCGGACGACCTCGCCGGCAACCCGCCCGGCGCGACGATCCGCGCGAAGATCGAAGAGCTGACGCCGGGTTTCTGGCGCGCCCTGCTCAACCGTCTGTTTCGCCGGCCGTCGGAGATCGACGGGTGGCGCAAGGGACTGGTCGGAGAGGAGGCGGTGGGAGCGGAACTGGAGCGGCTCACCGGCCGGGGTTGGCGGGTAGTGCATTCGATACCGCTGCCCCGGAACGTCGACATCGATCATCTTCTGATCGGCCCGGGCGGGGTGTTCACCTTCAACACGAAGAACCACGCCGGCGCCAGGATCTGGGTCGGCAACCAGATGGTGAAGGTGGGCGGTCAACTGTATCCGTACGTGCGAAAGGCCGAGGCCGAGGCCAAGCGGGCTTCGGCGGTGCTGAGTCAGACCTGCGGATTCGCGGTGGAGGCCAAGGCGGTGCTGGCATTCGTCCAGCCGGCGAACCTGACCGTGGCGCGCCCGCGTGGCGATGCCCATGCCATCCACGTCCGGGCCATCCGGCACGACGAGATCGCCACCTTCGGCGATCTTTCGGCGGCGTGGCAGCCAGCCCACGTCGAGCGGATCTATGCCGCGGCGCGAGACCGGCGTAACTGGCTGAACGCCTGACGGGGCCACAGGTCCGGACAGCCGGACAAGCCGACGGCTGGCGTCGTACTCCCCACGGACGCGGCTGATGGTGCCGGGGGGTACGACAGCCGCTCCCCGTTCGAGCATCGCCGCCGCGGTGGCGTCCGGGTCAGGAACCTCCACGGCCATGATGACCGGTGTCCCACCCAGACGCGGCGGCGCCGGATCGCCGTCGTCCTCGTCCTCGTCCTCGTCCTTGACGGCTATCCGGACCCCGCCGACCACAAGGTCGGTGTGTACGATTTTGCCGGTTTCATCGATGTGCCGTTCCTGCTCCACCGCGCCGAAAACATCACGGTAGAAAGCGATGGCGCCGGCGGAGCGAGCCTCGGGCTGGCCGGACTCACCAGATGATTCACCGGACGAACGCGCTCGTTAGACATCGGCATCAGGAGACGCGCTGTTCGGTCTCATCCGGAGATGGCATCGACCGGAGCTCGGACGGGCGGACGGGCGGACGGCATCGGTAGCCTTCGAGAGGACTGCTCCGGCGCCCAGCAGGTCCTCCACCGCAGGCCGAAGCGGAGGGAGAACTGCCGCTGACCCGCAAAGCCAGCCGCTTCAGATGCCATCGATATCCCTACTCCGGCCGGAGGGTCGTAGAGCCGACGACCCTCGCCAGGCCAGCATTCCAGAGCCGCCGCCATCAAGCATGTGTGGTGAGGGAGTCCAGCGCGGGCGGGGTGACAGCGCCCGGGGCGGCCGATCCGAGCATGTCGGCCAGGACACGCCGGGGCGCCGGGCGGCCGGTCGGGGCGGCCGCCTGGATACGGTCGAGCCGGAACCCGCGTGAGGCGCGCCGTACGCGGCACCACGCCAGGAGGTACCACCGGCCCTGGGCGGTAAGCAGGCCGATCGGTTCCACTTCGCGCTCGGAAGCCTGCTCGTTCGCATCCAGATAGCTCAACCACAGCACCTCGCGTTCGGTAACGGCCCGCTCGACCGCGGCGCGCACCGTCGGGTCAATACGGGAGGGCATGGCGACTATCTGGGCAGCAAGGTCATGCGCCGCGATCGAGACCTGACCCGACAGCGATGCGGCTATCTTCCGCATCGCGCCGCGGGCGCCATCGGAGAACGGTGCCGAGCTTTCCGCTGCGGCCAGCGCCGCGGCCACCGCGAGGGCCTCACGAGAAGTGAAATTGATGGGCGGCAAAGTCATCGCCGAGTCGATATACCAGCCGCCGCCGCGCCCGCTCGCGCTGTAGATGGGTACTCCGGTCTCCGTCATTGCCTTCAGATCGCGTTGGACGGTGCGTTCGCTGACCTCCAGCCGCCGCGCGAGCGTCGACACCGTCAGAGGGCGCGGTGCTGCTGCACGCAACTCCTCCACCAGCGCATAGAGACGATCGGTCCGTGTCACGTCAAAAAAGCTACCTCACACCTGCGACAGGAACTCGGCCTGTCTGCGCACCTCCTGTTCGGTAACGGTGAGCGGGAAAAGGGTGAACCCGTGCATCGCCCCGGCCACGACCTCCAATTCGACGGGAATGCCGGCGGCCCGCCAACGCGCGGCCAGGAACAACGAGTCGTCCAGCAACGGGTCCGCCGTCCCGACGACGATCCGCGCCGCCGGCATTCCCGACAGGTCGGCGTACAGTGGCGACAGCTCCGGGTCGCGCCGCTGTTCGGGTGACCAGTCGGGGAGGAACGCCTCGTAGGCCGTCCGAAGCGAGTCGGTGTTGGTCAGTAGCGGGCGCGCTCCGAACAGCCGCTGGCTCGGCGTCATCGACAGATCGAAGGGGCCGAATGTCAGGTGGACCGCTCGGAACGCATTCGTGATCGCGTGCCGGTCCCGAAGCCGTAGCAGGCTGGTCAGCGACAGATGGGCGCCGGCGGACTCGCCGCCGATCAACAGCCGGTCGGTGCCGAACTCCGCCGCGGCGTTGCGCACCAACCAGAGCGCGGCCCGCTCGCAGTCATCCGGCGCCGCCGGATACGGGTGCTCGGGCGCGAGCCGGTAGTCGACGCTGAGCACGGCGAGCCGCGCGGTACGGGCGAGGTCCCACAACCGCTCGTCCTGCCCATCGGCCGAGCCGAACATCCAGCCGCCGCCATGCATATGCAGGTATACGCCCTCGACCACTCTCGGGACCAAGACCCGCAGCTTCACACGTGCCCCGTCGACCTCAATATCCCGGTCGTGCGCCTCAGCCAGACGCACCGGCGGCGTGTCGCCGCCCAGTCGATTGCGCCGCAGAGCCGCCAGCATCACGGCATCCGGTCGCCTCACCCGGTCAGGACGGGACTTCGCCTTGGCCTCGAATGCGGCGTTGAACGCTGCGGTTTCGGCGAGGCAGTCAAGCCCGGTCGTGGCGACGTCATCGGGACGAGGGCCGGCGGGACGCGCGGTAGCGATGTGTGTCATGCCTCGATCGTGGTCGAGGACGGCGACAATGTACTGTCACCTTTGGAAGGTGATCTGCGCCACTCATCCGCCGGCAACTGTCTTCGTACCGGACCACGGCGGCACACCGCGTCAGCGCGCCAGCCCACTCCATCCTTGCGGCATCGGCTGGTCCAGAACCATCCCGATCAGCAGGGCGAGCGGATCGTTGGTCAACAGCTCAGCCGCCTCGGCGAGCTGATTCAGGCGCAGACTCGCCCTCGTACCGTGGCCCGCTTTGGTGAGCCCGGGATGCTGGTGCTGCTGTCACTGAGCGACGGCGCGAAGCACGGGTACGCGATCACTACTGACATTCTGGAGCAGACCGGGGTCCGGCTGGGTCCTGGCACTCTGTATGGCTCACTGACCAAGCTGGTCGAACGCGGCCTGATCGTCCCGCTGCCCAGCGAGGAACGGCGCCATCCCTACGAGGTCACCACGGCGGGACGGGCCGCGTTGGCCACCCAACTCGCGACCTGGTCCCGGGTCGTACAGACGGGACGCACCCGGCTGGCCCAAGCATGAGACGTCTCCTGCTGGCGATGCACCCCCGACGGTGGCGCGCCCAGTACGCCGTCGTGCGGCGCCGAGTCCTCGACCGCGGGCGCGGCACTCCGTGACAGGGCTGGCCGTCGCAGGTCTGGTCGCGGCGGGCCTGATCGCGGTCGGGCTGGCCTGCGCACGCCGGCCCCCACCCGCACCGAGCCGCGGGTGGGGTACCCGACTGCGGCGTGGCATCATCCGCGTCATCGTGGTCGCGATCGGCGCTTTCGCCGTCGTGCGAGCCGGATTCGTGATCGCCGTCGACGACCTCAGTCATCCCGAGACCTATCGAAACGACTGGGGCGGCCCGCACTACATCGGAGTCATGGCCATCCACGTCGGCCCGGCAGTCCTGGTCCTGTGCCTGACCGCCCTACGGCTACATCGCCGACGAAACACGCACCAGCACACCGCACACCGCACACCGCACACCGCAACGCGATCACGACACGTGGGCGTGATTGGGTACGGCAGCCGTTGCGTCCTCACGCCACTGCGGCGAGATCGGCCTAGTTCATCCTTACGGCACCCGCATTCCGGCTCAGGCGCAGGCTCATCCTGTCACGTTAGCCGTTGGTTCGTTGCGGTGGACTACTGGTCGGGGATGTCCGCAGCGACCAGATCGGTGTGAGTGAAGTCCGCGCCCTTGAACAACAGCGGCTCCCGCCTCTGCGCCGCTAACGCGTACGCGAAGCAGTCTCCGAAATTCAACCGGGCGGGGCTACCACTGCCCCGCCCGAAGTCGCGGTATGCCTGCCGAGCAATGCTGGCCTGCGCTGCGGTGACGGCCGATATCGCCGGCCGGTTCGCCGCGACGAGCGCGGCAGCATACCGAGCCGCGTCAGGTTCGACCCGGACGACGGCGACAAGCGCCGAGGAGTCGACGATCACGCCGGCAACCCACGCTCGTCATAAAGGTCATCAATGCTCAGGCTGGACGCGGACACAGCGGCAGCAATCTGACGGCCGATGGCCACAATGCGGGCGGCTCGTTGCTCAGCGCCCTCACGATCGGCACGCATCCGGTCGAGGCGCTCGCGGACAGCCACGGTCACAGCGGTGGTGATGCTCTCTCCGGTCAACTCGGCGAGCTCGCGACTGAGTCGTTGCGTTTCGTCATTTTTGATGTTCAGCGCCATCGAACCTCCTTCCACCATGGAAGCTCAGAAATCCACCATGATACCCGGATCTCGGGACGTGCCATGGCGCATCCCGTCCGGCGGCGGGCTCACCATGGACGATGCGATCGCTGCCGTCCGCGACGCACCATCGAATTGATTATTCAGACATACCCTGAAAAGCTGCCATTCAGCACACGATTGGTCCACGACGGCAGCCGCTCAACGAGAATCGAAGGCCCTGCCGCCGCCCATGCCGGCCGGTCAGGACGCCCAGGCGTGCTCCCGCCTGCCGATCGCCACCGCGGCGTCCGGTGCGCAGGAGCGATATTCGACATCGCAACGCCATACCGTCATCCGGCAGCGTCCCGCCTCGATGGTCCACGTCCGGCGGTCACATCTGTCCTCGACCTGGACCGGCTGTGGCGTGCGCGGTTCCATGGCCCGCAGGTGTGCCCATGCGTGGGCTGAGCCCCACTCGGGGAAGGTGGCGACGAGCTCGCCGTCTCCGTCAAAGACCAGAAACCTGCGCCTGATCATCGTTTCACCTGTGTCCACCTGATCTCCCCCCATCGCACCCATATCAACAACTCACCCTTCGAAGTAGAGAACAAACTTAAAGTGATCCCGAAGACAGCATGGACCGGACCGACGACCCCCCGCAACAGCCGTTGTGACCGTGTCACCACAGAACGCTCAACCCCACCCGATGAGAGTGATGGGATGGTGGCATTATGTAGTAATAGACCATGCTAAGTGGTCGGCGCTGGACGTTGCTCGGGGGATGTCGGATGCCAGGTGGATGCGTCGCGAGGCGGAGGAGGCCCAGGTAGCGGTGTTCTACCTGGGCTGACGACAACGATGCGAGGCGCCGCCTGGGGCCGGCAGACCCTAGACGAACGTCCGGCGCCGATCACCAAGGAGGACCAATGGGTACCAACAGTGGTCCGACTGTCCGGCGACGGCGACTCGGCGCCGAACTCCGCCGACTCCGCGAGAGGGCCGGCGTGTCAGTCGAGCAGGCGTGCGAACTCCTCCGTTGCTCTATTTCGAAGATCAGCAGAATGGAGAACGGTCGCGTACCCGTCCGGACGCGCGACGTCCACGATCTCCTGCAGCTCTACGGCGTAACGGACGACGCTCAGCGCGAGGCGTTCCTCGCCCTTGCCCGCGAGTCCCGTAAACGTGGCTGGTGGCATACCTACCACGACGTGGTTCCGCCCTGGTTCGAGATCTACATCGGACTCGAAGGGGACGCCTCCTCAATAAGCGTGTATGAGGCGCAGCTCGTCCATGGCCTGCTGCAGACGGCCGAGTACGCCCGGCACGTCATCCGCGCCGACAACCCGGAGATCGCCGAGGAGGATGTGGAACGCCGGGTCGCGCTCCGGCTCGACCGGCAGAATCGCCTCACACACGAGAGCCCACCTCGGCTGTGGGTCGTCCTCGACGAGGCGGTGTTGCACCGCCCGGTTGGCGGCACGGCCGTGATGCACGTCCAACTCGAACATCTCATCAAGCGAGCGGAACTGCCCAATATCACCATTCAGGTCGTACCCTTCGCCGCGGGTGCCCACGCGGGAATGGGCAGTACATTCGCGATCCTCGGCTTTCCGGACCCGACAGACCACGACGTGGTCTATATCGAGGAGGCGACCGGGAGCCTCTATCTTGAACGAGCGGCGGAAATTCGGCACTACCGGCTGAAGACCGACTACCTGTTGGCCGCCGCGCTCCGCCCCGACCAGTCCCTCGAGATGATAGCCAGAGTGACGGAGGAAATGAAATGACTGAAAACACCAGGTTGGCCAGCCCCACGATCGATGCCGAGACCGCCGATTGGCGCAAGAGCAGTTAAAG
>NZ_CAUVXL010000186.1:0-532 GCF_963555915.1 Protofrankia sp. Cas4 | reverse complement strand
CCGCACCCGCCGGGTCGGTGAACACCGCCATGCGGCCCGCCTCCATGACGTCCATCGGCCCGGCGAGCACCCGCCCGCCGGCACCGAGAACCGCCTCCGCCGTCTTGTCCACATCATCAACGCTGATGTAGGTGTTCCAGGTCGGGGGCTGCCCCTCGCCGAACAGCGGGCCCAGACCTGCGACCAGCTTGCCGCGGAGCGTGAACATCGTGTAACCGCCCGCCCCCGGGTCCGGTACCTCCTGCGCCTCCCAGCCGAGCAGGCCGCTGTAGAAGGACCTGGACGCCTCGAGGTCGAGGCTACCGAGATCCACCCAACACGGAGTCCCCGCCGGATAGGACATGAACTCGGCCATGACAACCACCTCCTGTAGACACGTCAGACGCTGTAGCGCCTCGCATGGATCGGACGGTAGCGGTCGCCTCCGACAGTTTCCGCGGCGGGCTCGATGAAACGTCGCCGAACATTTTGGCGGTTGACGCGGGAAAGGGACGGGCCGTGTGCTCCACCCCACAGACACGGATCCAGTGGT
>NZ_CAUVXL010000185.1:0-22738 GCF_963555915.1 Protofrankia sp. Cas4 | reverse complement strand
GCGTCTGACCTGGGTGGCCCAGCAGACGGTGCAGCAGGGGGTCCGCGACATCGACGCCTACCGCGAGACCTGGCCGCCGTTGAATCCGCCGCCGGGCGCTGCTGTGACCAGGCCGATTTCTCCGGCGGTGATGGCCAGGCGTTTGTCGTATGTCACAAAGGCGCTGATCGTCTTTCCGGACGCGACGAGCTGGTCCGCGGTGGCCAGGTGGATGGCGTCCAGTGACCGCAGGTGGGGGAACGGGTAGGCGCCCGCGGTGGCTCGGATGGCGTCGTCGATGTCGAGGCGGTCAAGATGGGCAAGGACGCTTGGCACCGCTGCCAGCCGTGCCGGTTCCTCCCGGCGTAACGCCCGTGGGACTTCGACTTCGGCGAGTTTGGAGGTGATCACATGCTCGGTCTGCCGAGAGTTGAGCCATTCGGTCAGCTCGTCGCTCTCCAGCTCGGGTCTGATCAGCTTTACGATCGCGGAGGTGTCCAGATAGATCACCAGTGTTCCTCGTCGCGGAGTTGTCGGATCAGCGCACCGGCTTCCAGGCCATTGATCAGTGGGCCCTGCGGTGCGATGAACGGGCCGGTGACGGTGGCTGGGGCGACCTTGCCCGCTGCGATCAGGTCGTCCAGTTCCCCGGGGGTTGCCGGCACGATTCGGCCGATCACCTTGCCGTGTCGGGTGATTTCGACGGTCTCGCCGTGTTCGACACGCGCTAGGACGCCTGCGGTGTCCTGATTGAGCACCCGCACGGGTACCTGTTCCATGAGCCCAGTGTAGTACATGGGTAGTACTGCTTCGACGTCATGGTGGCGGAGCGGGCGATCTCCATTCCGGGCGATCTTAGGCGTGCGACGCCGTGGCGTTGTTTGTCCTGCACATCGACTGTGGTCCTCCTCGAGCTGGCGGGTAGCCGCGACAGGACGTCCTGCCACAATCTGCTACCTTCGCGAACATGATCCGAGCGTCGTCGCAGCTACCCGGTACCGTGGTAAAGGTCCGGTACCGCTGGTCTGCGGATGGCTGTCAGGGGCCATCCGGATGCCAGGAGTATCCGCGGCGCACGGCACGATGTGGTCACGACGCTGGAATGGGATGCCGGTGAGAGCGCCACCGTCGCAGGTGTGGGTCCAGTCGTTGGGGGAGCTGCTCGACTCTCCACCCGTCCCCGAGAGCGGCCATCCGTGGACAGGCCGCGGGACGACGCCGTTGGCCGTCGAGCTGAGTTTCGCGGCGTATCCGTCGGCCGGCGCCGCCACCACCGAGTTGGGCCTGAAGGTGACGGCTCGGCTGGTCAAGCCGGGAAAGAACGGCTGGGTCGCCGCCGTCGGGTGGGACGAGCTGAATGCGTCGTACAAGGTCGGTGAGTTCTCCCCGGCGCACGTCCAGGTGCTGCAGGAGATGTTCGCCCTGTACAGGGCCCGACAGGACCGGTACGACTACTCGTACTACTCTCACAGCGGGCCGAAGCGGCTCGACCTTTCCGCATTCGGGAGCCACCAACTTTGGCCGATGCTCGACGCGGCCGCGGCGGTCGGCCTCCGGTTCGTCCACGCGAGGAAGAAGCTCGGCGACGTGGACCGTTACGGCCTCGCCGAACTGTGTGTGGACGTGATGCGCGACGCGAGCTCGGAATCCTTGATCGTCGCACCCCTGCTTCGCATCGAAGGGTCGGCCGAAGCCGAGGCCGCGGTGTTCTCGTTCATCGGCGGCGACGGCCACGGTGTCATCTACGTCGATCGGGCGGAGATCCGGGCGTCTGAGGACCACCGCGACTGGCACGTGCGGCTCGCTCGTCTCGTCGAGCCGGTGCCGCCGGCGCTGCAGCGGATGGCCGTGGGAAACCGGAGCCTGGAGGTCCCAACTGTCGAGGAGGACCGGTTCCGGACGGAGTTCTACCCGCGGTTGCGCCGGCTGGCCCCGGTGCTGTCCCGTGACGGGTCGTTCGTACCGCCGGAGGTGGTGCCGCCGACCCTGGTGCTGCGTGCCGCCTACGGTGATGACCACGACCTCGACCTCAACGTGGAGTGGGAGTATGACCTCGGCGGACGGCGGATACGCGTACCGTTGCGCGACGCGGCGCCGGAGGGATTCCGGGACCCGCGCCAGGAGCGGGATGTGCTGGCCGCGCTGGACCTGCCCCCCGATGCGGCGGCCGTGCTCTGCGTCGGGCCGGGGCCCGCAGGCGAGGAGCTGATCCCGGAACTGATCCCGGAACTGACCCCGGAACTGACCCTGCCGTCGCGGGTGCGGCTGCGCGGTACCGACACGATGCGCGTGACGACGGAGCTGCTTCCGTGGCTGGCGGGGCGTCCCGGGGTTGTCGTCGAGGTCAGCGGCGAACCTGTCGACTACCGGGAGGCGGGCGACTCGCTGCGTATCGGCCTGTCGACCGATGACGTGGTGGGTGAGACCGACTGGTTCGACCTCGGGGTCACCATCTCCGTGGAAGGTCGTCAGGTGCCGTTCGCGGACGTCTTCCTGGCGCTGGGTCGGGGGCAGTCGCACCTGCTCCTCGCCGACGGCGCCTATTTCAGTTTGGACAAGCCCGAGCTGCAGGCTTTGCGGCGGCTGATCGAAGAGGCGCGGGCGCTGCAGGACCGACCCGCCGGTCAGCTGCGGATCAGCAGGTTCCAGGCCGGGCTGTGGGACGAGCTGGCCGAGCTCGGCGTGGTCGAGCGCCAGGCGCACTCATGGCGCCAACAGGTGACGGGGCTGCTGTCGCTGAGCGCGGTGGATCAGTATGAGCCGCCTTCGACGCTCGCGGCGACGCTGCGGCCGTACCAGCTCGAGGGTTTCCGCTGGCTGGCGTTTCTGTGGCAGTACCAGCTGGGTGGGGTGCTCGCCGACGACATGGGCCTGGGCAAGACGCTGCAGACGCTGGCGCTGGTCTGCCACGCGAAGCAGGTCGCCCCCGAACTCGCGCCGTTCCTCGTCGTCGCGCCGACGAGCGTCGTGGCGAACTGGGCCGCGGAAACGGCACGGTTCGCACCCGGTTTGCGGACAGTGACGATTTCTGACACGGAGCGACGCCGCGGCGACCCTCTCGAACAGGCGGTGTCACGCGCAGACCTGGTCGTCACCTCGTACACGCTGTTTCGGCTCGAGTATGACAAGTACGCGGACCTCCCGTGGTCCGGTCTGGTTCTCGACGAGGCCCAGGTCGTCAAGAACCACCAGTCAAAGGCGTACCAGTGCGCTCGACTGCTTCCGGCGACTTTCAAACTGGCCGTCACCGGGACCCCGATGGAAAACAACCTGATGGAGCTGTGGTCGCTCCTGTCGGTCACCGCGCCCGGTCTGTTCCCGAGCCCGACACGATTTCGTGACTACTACGCCCAGCCCATTGAAAAGGAGCACGACGCCGAGCTGCTCGCGCAGCTTCGCCGGCGGATCCGACCGCTGATGACGCGCCGTACCAAGGAACAGGTCGCGCCTGAACTTCCACCGAAGCAGGAACAGGTTCTCGAGGTGGACCTGCATTCGCGGCACCGGAAGCTGTACCAGACCCACCTGCAACGGGAACGGGAGAGGGTTCTGGGCCTGGTGACGGACATGAACAAGAACCGCTTCACGATCCTGCGTTCGTTGACCCTGCTACGCCAGCTCAGCCTGCACGCCGGACTCGTGGACGACGGTCATGACGACATTCCGAGCGCCAAGATCGACGCCCTGCTCGAGCAGCTCAGCGACGTCATCGACGGCGGCCACCGGGCCTTGGTCTTCAGCCAGTTCACCAGATTTCTCGGTAAGGTACGCGACCGGTTGTCCGCCGTCGGCGTGGAATACTGTTACCTCGACGGCAGGACCCGTAACCGATCGGCAGTGCTCGAACGGTTCAAGACGGGGTCAGCCCCGGTGTTCCTCGTCAGCCTGAAAGCCGGCGGATTCGGTCTGAACCTCACCGAGGCCGACTACTGCTTTCTGCTCGACCCGTGGTGGAACCCCGCAACCGAGGCGCAGGCGGTGGACCGCACACACCGCATCGGGCAGACCAAGAACGTCATGGTCTACCGACTCGTCGCCAAGGACACCATCGAGGAGAAAGTGATGGCGCTGAAGGCCAGGAAAGCCGAATTGTTCTCCAGCGTCATGGATGATGGCGACGCGTTCGGTTCGAGTCTCGACGCGGACGACGTCCGGGCGCTCTTCTCCTGACCGTCCACGTAGGTCGCATCGGGCCCGATGACGGCGAGCGGTTACGCGGCGTCCGCCTGGCGGCGCTGGCCGATGCGCCCGGGTCCTTCTGGCAGACCTTGGCGGATGAGAGCGCCCGTCCTCGTGCGGACTGGCGGGCTCGCGCGCGGCGCAACGCCGCAGGTGATGCGCACGCGACGTTCCTCCTGGAGCGGGGGAACGAACCGATGGGCATGGTCGACGTCTACCAGCCGTCGCTGGCGCCGGAGTTCCGTGAAGTGGCCGCGATGTGGGTCGCGCCGGCCCTGCGCGGTACCGGGGCGGCCGACGCTCTGCTCGACGCCGCCGTGGAATGGGCCCGAACGGTCGGCGCGATCGGCGTCCGACTATGGGTTGTGCCCGACAACACGGCCGCGGTAGGTATCTACGTCCGCCACGGCTTCACGCTGATTGGCGACCCGGAATCCGACACGGACGACGACCCGGCGGGCAGGGTTTATGTACCGATGCTGCTCACGCTGGACAAGGAGGAGGCGGCCCTGCCGACGTTCATAACGCGTGCGCTCGCCCCGTGGACCGACGAGTCGGGCTGAGTATGTTCGTGTCGGGCAGCTGAAGCCTACGCGGGTGGCTCGGGCCGTCCGAGCCGGCGGTTGTCAAGGACCGCGATCTTCTGGCGCACTGCCGTGACCTCGTCGATGTCCAGCTCCGCTATGATCATGCCGGGTTCGGCGCCGAGCTGCTCACGGATCGAGCCGTCGGGGCCGACGACGGCGCTGAAGCCGATGCCGGTGGGAGCGGTCGCGGACGTCTCGACACCGACCGAGCTCGGATCGGCCTGACCCACGGCGGCGAGCCAGACGGTGGCGTCGAGTGCCCGAGCGCGGATCAGCAGGTCCCACTGCTCACGCTTACCCGGTCCAGCGCCCCACGACGCCGGCAGCAGGCAGACCAGGGCACCGGCGTCGGCGTGGGCGCGGAACAGCTCGGGGAAGCGTACGTCGTAGCAGGTGGCGAGGCCGATCCGGACCCCGTCGACGTCCACGGTCACCACCTGGGATCCGGGGGCGACCGTGCGGGATTCGGTGAAGCCGAACGCGTCGTACAGATGGATCTTGTCGTAGCTTGTATCGACGCCGGGCCCGGTGACCAACAGCGTGTTGGTGACACGCCCGTCGGGCGCGGGGGTGAACATCCCGGCGACGACCACGATGCCCACCTCCGCCGCGATCCGGCGAACGTCGCCGGCCCAGGGGCCGTCCAACGGTTCGGCGACGGGTCGCAGCCGCACTCCGAAGCGGGCCATCGTCGCCTCGGGGAAGACCACGATCCGCGCGTTCTGCTCGGCCGCGTGGAGCGCCTGGCCATGGACGATGTCGAGGTTCGCCTTCGGGTCGAGGTCGGCGACGATCTGGCTGAGCGCGATCCGCACGGGACTGCCACCTCCGGGTTCAAGATCCTAGCCGGTCGGGCGAATCATCATGCGGTAGAGCGTCCGGGCCTGGTGCCCGCTGAGGCAGACCAGGACCGGACGCGGGGATCGACTGTTACGGCACCAGCGTGATCCGGTTGGTGACCGGCGGTGCCAGCGGTGAGTTGGCAGCCAGGTAGGCGGCGAACGCATCCAGGTCGATGCCCTGGTTTACCTTGTCGGTGCCCTCGGTGCCCTCGGTGCCCTCGGTGCCCTCGGTGCCCTCGGTGCCCTCGGTGCCCTCGGTGAAGACGGTGAACCCGTCACCGCCGCCGGCGAGGAAGTTGTTGACAGTGATCCGGTAGGAGGCCGCGGGGTTCAGCGGCTGCCCGCCGATGACCACGTTGCTCACCTTCGAGCCGGCGGGTGCGCTTGCACTGTAGCTGTAGGTGATTCCGGCGGGCTGGAGAATCCGGTTGGTCGTGGCCTGTTGTTCCAGCACCCGCTTGATGGCGTCCCCGCTGATGGTCATCGCGGTGAGCAGGTTGTTGAACGGCTGAACGGTGAAGGCCTCGCCGTAGGTCACCTCACCGGGCTGTTCGGCACCGGACGGGGCGTAGGTGAGGTCCGCCCGCACACCGCCGGGGTTCATGAACGCGGCAACCGCGCCACCGGTGGTCGCGGAGCTCGTCGCGGCCAGCTGCGCGTCGGCGATGGCATCGCCCATCGGGGTTTCGCCAGCCGGTGAGGCGGTACGGGTGAGGTCGGAGGTGATGCGTCCGATGACCCTGTTTTCCAGAGTCGCGGACTTCGCACCGTACTCGTCCACGAGTTCGCTGACATCGGGGTCAGGAGTGACGTCGCGCGTCACAATGTGATTTGCGGCGGTGGCGCTGACGACGGTGTCCGACTGCCTGTCGATGGTCAGGTGAATGTCGGTGAGGGCCCGGCCGAAGGAAGCGGCCTGAGTGACCAGGTGACCGTCCACGACACAGTTGTATGCCTGGTGGGTGTGGCCGGAAACGACCGCCGAGATTTCCGGGTCCAGCTTCTTGGTGATATCGACGATCGGTCCGGAAAGGCCGGTACAGCCGTCATAGGTACCGGTGCTCGCCTGCGCCCCGCCCTGGTGGATGAGAAGCACGATCGTGTGTACGCCAGCCTGCTTGAGCTGGGCGGCGGCGGCGTTCGCCGTAGCCACCTCGTCATCGAAACGCAGGCCCTTGACGCCCTCGGCGGTGACGATGGTCGGGGTGTCCTTCAGGGTCATTCCGATGAACCCGACCGGTACGCCCTGGAACCGCCGTACCGTCCACGGCTTGAACAGCGGCCGGTCCCGATGTACGTCGATGACGTTGGCCGCGAGGTATTCGAAATCCGCGCCGCCGAACCACCCGAGCTGGCAGTCGTCTACCGGGTTGCAGCCGCCGCGCTGCAACCGGCGCAGTTCGTCCTTGCCCTCGTCGAACTCGTGGTTCCCGACGCTGCTGATGTCGACGCCCATCTCGTTGAAGATGTTGATCGTCGGCTCGTCGTGAAAGAGAGCAGAAATCAACGGGCTGGCGCCGACATTGTCTCCGGCGGAGACGGTGACGGAGTTGGGGTTACCTTCCCGAAGCTTCTTCAACCAGGTCGCGAGATAGACGGCGCCACCCGCGTCCACGCCACCGATCCGCCCGCCGCTACCGGTCGGCGGACGCAGATTGCCGTGGAAGTCGTTGAACCCGAGTATCTGTACCTCGACCTGGGAGCCGCGGCGCCCCTGGTTCGACTGCGAAGCCGCCGCCGGCATCACGAAGGCTAACGTCGCCGCGGCTACACCGGCGACACCGACGACGCCCCAGCGGGCGCGTCGGGACGAGAGAAAGCTCATGCTGCTCCGTTCTGAGTGGGTCGGCCGACGACTGCGCGATCGCTGCTGCATATGCCGCGGGCGCCGTCGGCGGCCCCGATGGACGGTAGGAGAAAGTGGGTCGGGCGGCGAGAAGGCTATTGACCGGTGGCGGCTCCAGCCGCACAGGAGGTCTACTGTCCGGTGAACAATTCGCGGCGCTCATGGCCGCGCGGAAATGTCCCGGTCGATTCGCCGTACCGGCGGGCCCACCGGCATGGCGGTTATGTCTCGTACGGATCGACCGGGGTTGGAATGACGTCCAGTGTGCGTGCCGCAAATTTCGGCCTACCATGATCGGGAATGCTGCCGTCCCAGGTCGCCAGTACCGTCACCCAGGTGTTTTCGGCGGGTGCGGCAACGCCGTCTGGAAGCGTGAGATCAACGGCCGCGGCTTCGGCGTCAGCGGCGCAGCACCGGATCACGAATCGGGTCAGCAGGATCTGCCGGCCCTCGGGTACCGCCACGAAACCGGTCATCCGGACGGTCGTCCCGGCAAGCGACCGGCCGCGGTCGTACGTCCGTTCGACGATCTCCCGCATGGGGAGGGTGGCGATCCCGTCCGGTCCCGGGTGCAGCGGCCCGTAGGGGACAGCCCGCGGTGGTGGCACGGTGATGGTGGCCCGCCTCGCGCTGAAGGCGCCCAAGGACGGCGGGGCGACCATGTAGATCACGGCGACGGGCAGTAGGAGCAACAGCGCCACGCCCGGTGGACCGTGCCGGTGGGCGGATTGTGTCTGGTCATGGTTGCCGGCGCTGGCGTAGCGCACCAGGGCGACCGCGCCGAGCAGGGTCACCAGCCCGCCGGCGGCCAGCAGCGGGATGCGCATGCCTACCCGCACGTAGGACGTGTAGGCGCCGGTCTGCGCGAGTCGCAGGAAGGTGATGCCCATGATGAGCAGCAGGAGTCCGCCGATCGGGCCGATGTGGGTTCCGGCGCCGGCCTCGGTGGTCTTGTGGTCATCGTCGGTGTCAAGACCCGTGCGCCCGTCGATTCCGTCGAGGGCGTCGAGGGCGTTGCCATCAAGGTCACTGTGCGTCACAGCACAACCGTCCCGACCACGACCGCGGTCATGACCGCGGTGAGAAAGGTCACCGGCGCGAACCGTGAGGTCACCTGGCGACCGAAGGTCCCCACCTGCATGGCGATCAATTTGACGTCAATCATCGGTCCGACGACGAGGAAGGCCAGTCGCGCGGTCAGTGGGAACTGGGACAGGCTCGCGGCGACGAACGCGTCCGCCTCGGAGCAGACGGCCAGCGCAACCGCCAGCACCGCAAGAGCGATCACTGTGAGGATGCCGGCGCCCGCCACCGCGTCCAGCGCCGATCGCGGCACCACGACGTTGAGCGTCGCGGCCAGCGCCGCGCCGAGGACGAGAAAGCCGCCGGCGTGGAGGAAGTCGTGACCGGCGACATCGGCGAGCCGGCGCAGCCGCAGGCCGCCACCGCGTCCCCCATGATTATCTCCGTCGGGGGCGGTGTCGTTCTGTTTCAGAATCGGTACGCCGAACCGGTGCCAGATCAACCCGACAATGATGGCCGCGAGCAGCGAGGCGATGAACCGCGCCAGGACCATCCGCGGGTTGTTCGGAAAGGCGACGGCGGTTGCGACGATCACGACCGGATTGATGGCCGGCGCCGCCAGTAGAAAGGTCAACGCCGCCGCCGGTGGCGCTCCGCTGTCGATGAGGCGTCTGGCGACGGGCACCGAGCTGCATTCGCATCCAGGCAACAACGCGCCGGATACCCCGGCCAGCGGCACGGCGAGCACGGCCCGGCGCGGCAGTACCCGGGCCAACGCGCCGTCGGGGACGAACGCGGCCACCGCGCCGCTGATGAGCACGCCGAGGACGAGGAAGGGGAACGCCTGAACCGTCACGGCCAGAAAGATCGTGCACCATGTACGCAGGCCCGGTGCGTCGGCGAAGACGACCGTGAGAGTAACAGCGGTGACGGTGACCAGCCCGCCCACGGCGGCCCCAGCGTTCGACAGCGACGGAACGGCGTCGGGTGGGCCAAGGGAACGGACATCGTACACAAAGCAGACCGTAGCGGTTGGATGCCCGACATCGGGCTCCCATCGTGTGCCGTTCACCAGCTGCATCACCGTTTTTCACCGGTCAGACGCGACGGCCCTTCCAGGTGGCGGTGCCGTGTAGCCGTCGAATCCAGGACAGCGCGGTCAGGTAGCCGTACACGCAGATGGACAGCGGGTGCGCCAGGGCGTCGGGCCACGCCCGGCCGCCGGTGCGCCGTGCCGCGATCACCCGGCTGGCCACTGCCGCGACATAACCGGCAAGGCCCGCCCGGGAACCGCGCATCATGGCAATCGCCGGAAGCACGAAGAGCCAGGCCAGGACGCCGACCTGGCCGGCGCTTGCGCCGATGTTCCCGCCGGCGGCCCACAGCGACTTGGCATAGCCGTCACGCAGGGCCGGCCAGCCGTTGTACATCCTGGTACAGGCGATGTCCGTTCCGTCTGCGACGACCCCGTGCCCGCCCGCGGCCTTCACCGCCCGCAGGAGCGCGATGTCCTCGAGGACATGGTCACGGACGCGGGTGTGTCCACCGGCCCGGTGATAGGCAGCCGTGTCGACGCACAGGAGCTGGCCGTTCGCTGCGGACAACGACGGCCGCGGGGACCGTTCGGCCAGCCGCAGCGGCAGGAGCGCGAGCCACGACCACTGCAGGAGCGGCTGAACCAGCCGTTCCGTGAGGGTGTGGGCGTCCTGACGGGGGTAGGGCGAGACAAGGTCGAGGCCGGTCGCGCGCAGCAATCCGACCGTCCGGGCGATCCCGTCCGGGGCGACGGTGACGTCCGCGTCGATGAAGACCAGCACGTTTCCCCGGGCCGCGTCGGCGAGCCGGGCGCATGCGTGCGGTTTGCCGAGCCATCCGACCGGCACTGTGCTGCCGTGAACCACCCGGACGCGGCCGTCACGGTCGGCCATCCCGTCTGCTAGCTCCGCGGTTCCATCGGTGGAGGCATCGTCATAGACGATCACTTCGAGGTGGGGGAGCGCGACCGATGCCAGCACCGCCGACAGGCATGGGACCACCCGCTCGACTTCGTCGCGCACCGGCAGCAACACGCTCACCAGTTCGGCCACCGGCTCGGCGCTCGGCGGGACCCGCAACAGGCGGGCGTTCACGGCGGTGTGGACAGTGAGCACGCCCGCTGCGACCGCGCTCGCCACCGGCGACAGCCGTGCCCAGCTGTAGGGCCGTGTCCAGCTGTAGGGCCGTGTCCAGCTGTAGGGCCGTGTCCAGCTGTAGGGCCGGACACGCGGACCTCGGGTCGATCGGTGGGGGGTCACGAGGTCGGCTGGTACTGCCGGCGCGTCGCCATCGCCGCGGCCCCCACAGCGGCGAGCAGCGTCCCCATACCGATCCCGCCGGCCAGGGCCACGTCGGGACGGTCGAAGAACACCAGGTTCGCCAGCAACGATGAGGCGTAGGTCCATCCGATCATGACAATCGGCAGTCGGTCGGTGAACGGACCGTCCGGGACGCCTCGCCGTCGCGGGATCAGGGCCAGGCCCCCGGTGATCAGGATGCCCACCACCAGCCAGCCGGCCGCGTTCGACAGGGGGATGCCGTTGAGAGCGGGCACATCGCCCGACCAGCGCCAGTAGCCGGCGTCGACCATCTGCGGGTCCAGGAAGAGATCCCAGGTTGTCAGGAGCCAACCTCCGACCAGCGCGGTCACCGCGACGCTCCGCCTTTGGCCCTCTGGTGTTCCGGGGAGTTCGGCCTCCGGCGATGCGACAGAACCACGCTCGCATCGCCTTTGGCCCGGTAGCCGGCGGGCGGCGTAGCGTCCCAGGGTGAAGGCCGGGTAGGCCATCATCGTCCAGGCTGGCGGGATGACCACGGGTACCCCGGCGACACCCGGCCCGAGGGCATCGGTGTAAACGTAGCGGCCGAAGAGGAGACCGGTGTGGACCCCGGCGGTCTCGGCGGCAAGCCCGCCGCCGGCGGTGACCAGGACCATGCTGGCCGCCCATCCGGCGCCGCGGGTACAAGCCGCGTGGATGACCGAGGCCGCGGCGAACGACAGCACCGTCGCGACGGTGAGATCACGTCGTCCGGCACGTGTGGCCAGGGGATAGGCGATCTGTGCGGCGACGGTGACCGCGGCAAAGGCCCATGCAGGGGCGGTCACGACGGGTCTGGGCTCAGACCGCACGAACCCGCCGGCCGTTGGCCTCCTGAGCCCGGCCGGTCGGCGGTTCGGCCGTGCCGCGGGACTGGGGTTGTTCCCCCTGGGCGGGTTCGGTGGCCGTGAGGTGCTTACCCAGTACCGCGTATTCGACCCAGCTGCCCGGGAACTGGAAGTTCGACAGCAGCGGCACAAAGCCCTCACTGGCATACAGCCGCCGGGCCCGGCTGTCGGGAAGCTCCAGCGCCGACAGCGCTGCTGTGCGTTGCGGAGCCTCGCGCAGCAGCTCCCGGATCAGTTCGCGCCCGACCCCCCGTCCCTGGAACTCCGGCAGGACGTGGAACTCGACGATCTCCAGGCAGTCGCTGAGCCATACCGCGGCGTCCTCGGGTTGCAGCGCGTCGCAGACGACGTCATGCCACCACTGGCCCTTCTGCCCGGGCAGGGCATACGCGAAGCCGATCAGGCGGTCGTCTGGCAGCAGCGCCGCCACCGCCCGCAGATCCCGACGCTCAGCGTGCCGGCGTGCGTGCATGGTTCGCTCGATGGCCGCCCGCGCCGGATCAGCCTCGTGGACGTCGAGGAAGGCGGCCTTGTAGACACCGATGACGTCGCTCAGCCGGGCACGCATCCGCGCGGGTGTCCAGCGGACCAGCCCGATGTGCTCCATCAAGCCTGCCTCCCTCGCGTCTTCGTCTTCGCCCCGCGCCACGGTGATCGGCCAGGCGCCGGTTGGCCACGCGCGGGGCGTGTCCGTCTCATACACCATCCAAGGTGCTCGACAATAACGGG
The DNA here is from genome assembly GCF_963555915.1 of Protofrankia sp. Cas4. NCBI lineage: Bacteria > Bacillati > Actinomycetota > Actinomycetes > Frankiales > Frankiaceae > Protofrankia > Protofrankia sp. Cas4. The sequence continues at coordinate 10,351 of NZ_CAUVXL010000185.1, read as the reverse complement.
TGCTCGGGGCGTTGTGCCCAACCCCGTTCCACCGACACCCGCACGCGCTGGTGGCCGGGCCGGTGGGCGGGGCGGTGGATGCTGGTCAACTCGGCTGTCCGGTGCCGAGCAGCCGCCTCCACCGCCGGTCCGGCCCGGTGGGTGACCGGATCTCTCGTGGTCCGACGTGGCGACGATCCACGGGATGTCGGACCACGAGATCACCGGTTGTTCCGCTCAGTTCCGCTCAGTTCTGCTTAGTTCTGCTTCGGGACGCTTCGATTCGTGGCGCTGCGGCCTGGGAGACGGTGTCCGACTCGGATCAGACCGACACCGGTACCGAGGTGCTCCGCAGGCTGGCCCGATCCGGGCGCAGCGCCAGGTGGATCCCGCCGCGTTCGCCCGCGAGCAGGCCGTCGAGCAGGATGGCGAGGGCCGGTGCCTGGACCGCGCCACCCGCGTTGGTCCCGGCCGCCACGATCACCTGTCCGCCGAAGGCGTCCACGGCTTCCAGCACCGGCAGGCCGTCCGGGGTCATCGGACGTTCGCAGGTGCGGCGGTCGAGGATCCGGTGCGGTCCGTCCGAGCCCTGCGGCGGGGCGAGTAGCTGCCCGACGATGTCCTCCAGCGCCGCCATCAGTTCCGCGACCCGCGGATCGTCCGGCGCAGGCCGTGCGAGTCCCAGGTAACCGAAACCTCCGCTGGCGTGTATCAGGGCGGAGTCCGGGGACAAGGTGATGTTCACGACCCCGATGGGGTCCGGCGCGTGCACCTTGAGGGCGTGTCGCAGACCGGGGTTGGGCAGCGTCACCGAAACTCCGAGAACGTGCTGGACCGCGCCGGCTGATGGTGCGTCCTCGCCCAGCAGGGCAACCAGATCACGCCCGCCGATCGTCACGATGACGGTGCCGGCCCGCATGGTTGTGCCATCGTCGAGGACGAGTTCTATGGTGCCCGATTCGGTGCCCGATTCGGTGCCCGATTCGGTGCCCGATTCGGTGCCCGATTCGGTGCCCGATTCGGTGCCCGATTCGGTGTCGGGATGGTCATCGGGGCTGTCGTGCGAACCGTCGCCGGGAAGATCATCAGGAAGGTCGTCGGAGCTTCCGGCCGGGTTGCCGTTCGCGATCCTGCGCAGGGACCGCACCGGACTGCCGGAATGCACGGGTACCCCGGCAGCTACGACCAGATTACCGATGGTGTCGGCAAGTTGGTGAATGTTGACGGCGTACCCGTCGACCTCGACAGCGCCGTGAACGGACGCGACGGATACGGGGGTCGAGTGATCCAGGTCGGCGACCGGGTCGGCGGTGGCTGTGACGAGCGCAGGCCAGCGCAGCGCAATCTCATCCGGGCCAAGGACCCTGGCCGCGGAGTTGATTGCGCCCTGCAGCCGTATCCCGGCGGCGAGATCCGGCGCAGACAGGTAACAGCGGGGCAGCCGGGCATCCCGGCGCAGCTGATCGAAGGCGTGCGGGTAGGCAGCGAACAACGCCTCCCAGCCGCGAAGGCCCAGACGGTTGAGACCGATCGCGAGATCGACTGTGAGCGCACGCAACCCGGCACGGTCGGCGAATCCCTCGAAGGCCGCGACCCAGTCACGTTCGGTATCATTGAGGGTGATCGGGTCGCGTAGCTGCCATCCGCCGTCCGTGGGCGGGCGGCGCAGAACCGTGCGCCGGGATGCGTCAGCGTGCGGGATCGTCTCGGTCAGCGACAGGTGGCGCCCGTCGGTACCGCGGTAGGTCGTGCCCTGCAGGTTGGGGTCGGTGCGGTCGGCCGGGGCCGCGTCCAGTACCCGCAGCTTGCGCCAGCCGGCTGTGTGCAGGCTCAGGGCGATGGTCAACCCGACGATCCCGGCACCGATGATCACTATCTCACCGGGATCGGTCCGATGATGACGCCGGCCATGCTCGTGACGGTCGGCCGTCGGTTCGGCGCCGCACCCGGCCGGTGCGGTGGCTGCCGGTGCGGTGGCCGCCGGTGCGGTGGCCGCCGGCCCGGGGGTCCGGCCGGCGTCCAGGCCGGCGAACAGATCGGCAACCTCGCTGGTGGCCACCACGGTGAGGACCGCCTGGTCAAGATCTTCGGCGCAGCCGGGCATGCGCATCGCGGCTGAACTGACGGTGAAGCCCGGACGCAACGCTGTGCCGTCGGGAAACCGCTCCAGGATCCGCTGACGCAGGGGGTCGACCAGCCCGGGCGCATTGTCGATGACAACCGTCAGCTCGCGTCTGGAGTAGGCGTGCATGATCGCGTCTTCGAGGAGAACCTCCGGCTCGCAGATCGCCACGATCCGGGTGCCGGCGAATGCCTTGACGTGGTCGGTGCCGACGAGTCCGTCGGTCGGGTGCAGGCCGCTGGTGGTCAGCGGCACGGCGATGCTGAGCAGGTCGGAGCCGGCGAAAACGGTGGCGACGTCGGGGGCGAAGGTGACGGTCGCGTCCGCCGGCGCGTGCGCGGACAGCCAGTTGACCCGCGCCTGTGGGTCGGCGGTCAGGGACGGTGTGTGAACGAGAATCCGATGACCTCGGGCTGCGGCGGCCTGCGCGACTCGCCCGTTGATCGCGCCGGCGCCGATCAGGCCCACGGTCACCGTGCCGGGATCCAGGTGGGGGTCAGGTTCATCGATGAGCAGCGCGTTGACGACGAAACGGGCGATATGGCGAGCGTTGACCTCGGGAGTGTTGACGACCGTGATGCCATGGGCGGCTGCGCAGTCACGGTCGATGGCCGCGAGTGAGGTGCCACGGCGAACGATCAGAAGTCCATTAGGATCTTCCTGGGCATGAACCGCCGCGGTCCAGGCGGCTATTGCGGCCGCGTCCACGGTGTTCGCGCCAACGATCAGGGTGTGGGGTCGCAACGTCGACAGCGCCTCGGGCAGCGCGGACGGGGTGGCTGCGAGGTCCGCTCGCAGGTACACCGTCGGAAGCGAGGTCAGGGACAGTCGGGTGGGTTCGCTCACCCCGGTCGCGATGAGGACCCGGCGGGTGTCATGCAGCTGGTGAGAGTAGACGCATACGCCGGACTCGGCGGGTGTAGACATTCCTGTTTCCTTCGGCTAACAATCTCAAGTGAAACACGGCTACCGGAAGGCATGTTTATGGTCTCGTGTGTAATGAAGGGTCCTTGTAGTGGCGTGCGTCGCGGTCCGGCTCGTGGTGAAGATCTGCGTTCGGCATAACTTCCAGCGTGCCGCATGATCTTCAATGGTTGGTTAACGGTGTGGATCTTTTGGTGACCGACGCCACTGTCGACCCGACTCGTCCGTCATGATCGGATGGCGGGGGTCGGGAATTTTCGTCCCGGCTACCGTGGGGCGTCCGAGCACGCGGGATAAACTATGATCAGGTTTTTCGCGGTTGCTGCCGGATCGGTGAAACTGATCCGCCAGGTTCGGGCCCCTGTTCGGATCGTGCCAGCGGGTCACGGCCCTTAACTGTTCCGTGGGTACGTAGAACGGCGAAACGCGCAAAGAGCTCTTCCTTGTACCAGCCGCCGTCGACAGTGCGGCGAACGACATCGGCGTGGGCCGGGCTGCCGTAGGCGAACCGGCACAATGCCTCGGCATCGTCCCAGACGCTGAACGTTCCCAGCAGGCCGAGTGGTGCCTCGCCGATCCCCACCGCGAACCGCAGGCCCTCGCATCGGGCGAGGTCCTCGGCCACCGGCGGCACCGCGCGCCAGAAGGCGGGTGCCCGCCGCAGCGACAGTCTGGCTCTGGTGATCGCCGCAATCGGATCCGCCGGGTGCGTCAGACCCGCAGGCTGCGTCACCGGATCGCCGAACGGACGCTGGCGGGCCCACCTCCCGCGGGACGACAGCGGGTGGAGCTCAGCTCGCCACCGTTCGTGTGCGATTGCAGACCATGCGCCGATCATGGCGGACCGTTCGAACGCGGCCGCCTCGCGCGCGGAAGCCCAGACGGTCAGCAGACCCCAGCGCAGCACGTCGGCGTCGCGCAGGCCGAAGGTCTGGCCGCGTCCGGTGCCGAGCGATCGGGCGAAGACGACGCCGGTCGTGCGCCGCAGGTGCCGGCGGTCCAGCGCCATTCTCGCGACTGCGTGTGGGACATGACGGGGATGCACCCCCCACAGGTCGACAGTCACCAGCGGGCAGCTCTGTGCCGCAGCTTCACCGGTTTCGCCGCCGCGTCCCACGGTCACAACCGTATCGTGGGGCCCACCGACCGCAGCGGTGACAAGCGCAGCACGCCGTCGTGTTCCGTCCCGTACTTCTGGGCGAAGAACACGCGGAGACGGGAGGCGTCGTCGCGACAGAGCAGCGCACGGCATCTCCCCAACGTCAGCAGGGGATGACGGCCAGACCCGGCGACCTGCGTGAGAACGCCGTCCGGGCCGCTGTCGCGGACCAGCCGGGCCAATGTGTCATCGGCCACGTAGACCGAGTCTTCGATCCGCACGTATTGCACGGTGAGCGCAGACGAGCCGTCCGTTCGCGAATCGATCAGCAGCGGTAGCCCCAGATAGTCGTCAAGCCCGGTGCTGACCTCCGGGCCCCACAGGCTGTCGAAGCGCTGCTCGATGAACTGGACGAGGGTGGAGTCGACCGTCGTCTCATGCTGGGTGGAAGCCGCCGAGGAGCGACCAACCGGATACGTCGACACGATGGCCCCGTTGTCCCACCGGTGGTAACTCGTCAGTGGTTGCTCACTGTAGACACGCACGGACATCCGGTGCCGCAGGCGCGGGTCCAGACCCGTTCGGATGGCGTCGAGCCGGCGCAGGTTACTTCTGATCGTGTCAGGGACGTTGACGCTGCGGCTTAGATCTTCCTCTCGTTGCGCGGCGGCAGGCGAGTCCGGGTCGAGCAGGAGGATCTGCACCAGTGCACCGCCGTCCAGCGCGCTGCCCACGGCCGTTGCGAACCCCGGCTCATGCTGGGGGGCGACCAGGTCGGTCCACGTGTTGAGGACCCGCACGATCCGCCGGCTGGCGGCGGCGCGGCTGATGAAGTAGGCGGGGTCGAATCCACCGAGCAGCCGGCCGGCGCCGAACTGGGCGGGCTTGACCGGTGCGGTCGAGGACAGTCGTTGCTCCGCGACGGCGAGTTCCGCGGAGCCGGTCTTGCGTAGCAGGTTGATGCCCTGCTGCCAGGATCGCCGAGCGCTGGGAAGGTCGTCCATCCGCGCGAGCATGTCCCCGCGGCTGATCAGGATGCGCGGCTCCCACAGCGGATCCGGCAGGGCCGCGAGCAGGGTCAGGGAGTTGTTGTACGCGGCGAGTGCGCGTTCCAGTCGCGTCTGGCTGCGGTGGAGGTCACCGAGGCGGCGCAGTGCGTACGCCTCCAGCGGCCGATTGTCGAGATCCCGCGCGATCGCCAGGCTCATCGACAGGCAGGTGATGGCGTCAGAGAATTCCTTGCGGTTGCCGTGGCACATGGCCAGGCACACCAGCGTTTCGGCCTCCGCTGCCGGGCTGTTGGACTGGCGGAACAGCTGCAGCGCCCGGTCAAAAAACTGCGCAGCCTCATCGTACTGGCCCTTGCCGCGGCAGGCGTCGGCGAGCCCGTGCAGACTGCGCGCTTCGCCATAAATATGATCAAGAGCGGTGAAGATCTCAAGGCTGCGGGTGAACCGTTCGGCGGCGAGGTCGAGGTGATCGCGTGCCGCGCCGTTCGCGTTGATCGCGGGCTGGCTGTCCGGGTCGGTGCCAGGGGCGCCCAGACGCCAGGACGCCTCCTCGAAGGCGAGGACGATGTCCCGGTCGCCGAGACTGCACAACATGGTGGCTTCAGCGAGCGGGTCGCCCGCCCGGCGGGCCGCCGTCAGGCCCTGGCTGTGTGTCTGATCCCAGTCGTCCCAATGGCCGTTGAATTCGTAGAACTGGGTGGCCGCCGCGGCCAACCGCCACGTCATCTCGTCGAGCTTCAGCGTGGCCGCCTGCTCGATCAGGAGATGAAGGTTGACGCGTTCGATACCGAACCAGACCAGTGGCCCCGCGAGCAGGGCGGAGATGGTGTCGATCTCGTCTGCCGGCGCACCGGGCGCGACCGGGTTGTCGGTCGTGCGCGGCCCACCGGGTGAGAAGGCCGCGGTGGCGCGGTCGACAACGGTCAGGTACGCCGAGAGCAGTCTGGCCAGGGATGTGCGCAGATCGTCGTCGGCGGTGTTCACCGGCTCTGGGCCGACCGGCTCTGTTCCGACCCGCTTTGTGGCAGCCCCAGCGGTGTCGTCATGCTCCGCCGGGCCGCCGGCAATGCGAGGAGAAGCCTCATCGCGTTGCCGCTGGCCGGTCCGGCGTTCCCGCGCGAATACCCGCATCAGGTCGTGGAAACGGTATCGGGTCTGTCCGGTCTGGTCGGGACCACGCCGTTCCAGGAGCTGGGCGTCGGCGAGGCGGTCAAGGACGTCCTCGGCCTCGTCGCCGCCGATGCCGAGCAGGGCCGCCGCGGCCCAGGGCGCGAAGTCGACGACGTTGGGGAGGGCGAGCAGTCGGAAGGCCTGGCGTTCGTCCTCCGGCCGACCATCGTAGCTCAGCGCGAAGCTGGCTCGGACCTCGAGGTCGCCGAGTTCCAGCCAGGACAACCGGTCGCGTTCACCGGTGAGTCGGCCGGCGACGCGGGCCAGGCGCCAGTGCGGGTGAGCGGCGATCTTGCGGCCGGCGATCTGGATCGCCATCGGCAAATAGCCACAGAGCCCGGCGATGTCGCGGACGGCCTCGGGCTCGGCTTCGACCCGCTGGTCACCGGTGAGTTTCGCCAGCAGCGCGACGGCTTCGGTGGGGTGCAGGACGTCGATTGTCCGGTGATAGGCGTCCAGGCTGTGCAGCCGGGAGCGACTCGTGACGATGACCGCGCAACCGGGAGTGGTGGGCAGTAACCGCCGGATCTGAGCCTCGTTGGCGGCGTTGTCCAGGACGATTATCATGCGTTGATTGGCGAGAAGGCCGTGGTACATCTCAACAAGATCGTCCGGGTCGGTGGGCACCGCCGTTCTGGTTACTCCAAGTGCCTGTACGAGCCGAGTCAGTACCCGGGTCGGCTCCAGGGGAAACGGTATGTTGCCCCGCAGGTCGAAGAACAGACTCGTGTCGGGGAAGTGCTCGCGAACCTGGTGGGCCAGGTGGACTGCCAGTGCGGTCTTACCTGCTCCGGGCTTGCCGGCGATCGCTACGACGACGGTGCTTTTGGCCAGCGCCTCCGGGTCGGTCAGCGCGGTGAGGATCCTGGTCCGGATGCTGTCGCGGCCGGTGAACTCGGCGACGTCCGGCGGAAGCTGGTAGACCCCGAGGCTCGGTGGTGTCGGTGGCGTCGGACGCTCCAGCGCGCGTGGTGGTGTCCAGTCCAAGCTGGCCGATCCCCGCAGGAGGTCCTCCTGCAGGCGGCGTAGCGGAGTTGCGTCCAGACCGTGGGAATGCAGGGCCTCGAGCCCTTCGCGGCATGCCTGCGTGGCATCGTCGGACCGGTTGGCCCGGTACAGGGCGATGATGAGATCTTTGCGCAGTGCGTCGTCGCGCGGGTACTGGGTGACCAGTGCCCGAAGGTCGCCGATGATCTCCCGGTGGCGACCGAGCGAGAGGTCCGCGGAGATCCGCGTCCGCAGGACGTCGCGGTGCAGTTCATCAAGGCGCTGGATATGGGCGGTGGCAAAGGAGTACTCGGCGACGTCGGCGAGTGGCTGACCGCGCCACAGGCCCTGGGCTGCCTGTAACGGGGCGATCGCGGCGACCGGATCCCCGTCCTCGACGGCGCGGCGACCCTGATCGAGTAGGGCGTGAGCCTGGGTGGCGTCGACCTGTTCGGGACTGACCCGAAGTGCGTATCCCGGGCCGTTGCGGACGAGGAGGCGGTTGCGTTCGGTCGGGTCGAGTCGGCGGCGCAGCTCGCTGATGTGTGTCCGTAAGGTCGCCGACGCCCCGTCCGGGGGAGCGCCATCCCAGACCGTATCGATCAGATGACGGGTTGTGATGATCTGGCCGATGTTCAACAGCAGGACCGTGAGTAGCACTTTCCGCTGTTTTCCGCCAAGGACGATCCCATTGCCGTCACGGGTGACCTCGGTGGGCCCCAGGATTGCGAAATGCAGGTTCTCTTCGTTCGGCATGTGACCTTCTCGCGCTGATCCCGTCCGGCTACGGTATCTGGCGATACCCGCTTGCGGGTCCGCGCTTCTTCGGGCTGCCGGCGACACGGCCATGTCGCCGGCGACTTTGGCGAGGGCGACGATCGTGCTGCCTTTGGCCTACTGGTACAGCGTGCGTCGTGTGCGCCACTGTGGCAACCACTTCGCGTCCCTGGGTCGAGTCGGGTGGACGACTGCTACCGTGCAAAGTATCGCGGGTTCTTTCGCTTTCGGCTCGTGTGGGTCCTGCCGCCGATTCCACGTTACCATCAACGGAGCGTCAATTTTCGCTGTGAGCGTGTGTGTACGACTGGTTGATGGCTGCCTGCTTCGCTTGTTCCATACAGGCCTGTTCGTACGGGGCCGAAGGAACAACAGGAAGGTGTGCCGATCATCATGGACACATCGACGAAGGGGATGCTACAGCCGGGACTTCTGCATGAGGTGGCCCTGGATGTCGTCGACGGTAGGCTGGGCTGGGTCATGCTCGTCGCGGATGACAGCCGCGTTGCCGCGATTCTCGCGGACTGGGATGACCGCCGCCGGGTTGAGTTGATGGTTGCCGGTCGGCCACTGGCGCTGGAAGCCGATCTTGATGGCCCGGGGATACGGGTGTTCGATCCCGTGACGTGTATTCCGCTGGCTGCCTTTCGGCCGGCGCGGCGCGGTGGCGGCGGCATGGTCGAACTTCCTGGTACCCGCGCGGTGCGTTGGGTCGTTCCCCGCGGGTCCGTCTTTGAATGCGGCTTTCTGAGCAGATACGGCGGCGGTCTCATCCGGTTCGCGCGCGACTGCACGGCGCTGGTGCTCGTGGACGACGATCGTCGTCGGCGCGGGGGTATCCACGATCCGTTGGTTCTGCTGACCCTGGGTTGGTTTCTGCTACTGAAGGGCCAAAGGCGGCGCGATCGTGGTTCTTCCGCGCAGCCGGAGGCCCAGGTTGCTGGGGCGCCGTGGGGCCAAAGGCGGCGCGATCGTGGTTCTTCCGCGCAGCCGGAGGCCCAGGTTGCTGGGGCGCCGTGGGGCCAAAGGCGGCGCGATCGTGGTTCTTCCGCGCCGCCGGCGGCCCGGATTACTGAGGTCCGGGTATGCGAAGCACCGCCCGGTCCGCGCTCTGACAGCGGTCGGCCTGTCGTGCCGCGTACGGAACAACCCCTTCATCGGCCCGAAGGACTGCGATCGGGAGCGCGTTCGTAGCCGCTTCGGGTGGGGGCGTCGCCCTGCGCCCTGGGTGCTCCGCTGCGGCCGACGATGTTGACGGATCTGGCTCGGGTGAGGTTTACTTCTTTCAGTGCTCGAACATGCGTTCGACACATGGAAGGGGCGGTCATGAGCCGGCGGACTGTTGACCAACGCGCTACATTTTCCGTGTCTGCTCTGACGCGGGAGCGTCCTGACGTTCGAACGGCGCTCCCGGCCGCGGGGCTGCCCCGCCGTTCCCGCGACGAGCTGCTCTTGGCCGCGCGTCACGGCCTTGACGAGGCGAGCCTGGCCCAGCTTCCCGGGGAGCGGTACGCCCTGGCCCATCTGGCGGCGCTGCGTGCTGCCGCGGCTGTCCTCGCCGATCGGGCTCAGGCCCGTCCCGGTCATCGTGGTCGGCCGGCGAGTGCCTGGCGGCTGCTTGCGATGGTGGCACCTGAACTGACGGAGTGGGCGCAGTTCTTCGCATCCGGTGCCGCCAGGCGGGCGGCGGCGCAGGCGGGTCTGCCGGTGGTCGATACCCGCGATGCCGATGACCTGGTCCGCCAGGTTGAAACCTTTCTCACGGTGGTGGAAACAACGTTGGGCCTGCCGTCACAGCCGGCGCTGCCGGCCATGCTTGTCGGGTCAGCCAGACTGGCCCGAGGCTGAAGGCCGCTTTGACCAAGACGGCTACCCTGGCCGATCTCCAGAAGATCGTGAATGCCGACGCCCCACATACGCGTCGGGTCGGGGCGACCGGCCACCGGCTGCTGCCGGTGGCGCCCGCACTCGCGTCGATGCTGCCAGCGGCTGGGCTTCGACGTGGGTCGACAGTCGCGGTGAGTGGATCAACATCTTTTCTTCTGGCAGTGCTCGGCGTGCCCTCACAGGCCGGGGTGTGGTGCGCGATGGTGGGCTTTGCCTCGCTCGGTGTGGTGGCGGCGGCCGATGCCGGGATCGTGCTGGACCGTTTTGTTCTTGTGCCGGAGCCGGGCCAGCGGTGGCAGGCGGTGACGGCAGCCTTCCTCGACGCGCTGGATGTGGTGGTGGTCCGTCCACCCGAGCATGTACGCGGTGCGGATGCGCGGCGGCTGACGGCACGCG